>CACAMG010000004.1 GCA_902533585.1 uncultured Pelagibacteraceae bacterium | reverse complement strand
ACCAATAGAACCGGCTTGATTTACAGTTGCTATACCCATTAATATAGATCCAAGTACTGCAAATATTAATGCAAGCGGTGGAATTATTACCACAATAACTTTTGTCCAAAATTTAAAATCTAATTGACCTTTAAATGGAACTGGAGGAGCTGATTTGGGATTTATTCTTGCGTATATAAATACGTACAACATATATAAACCAACTAATACTAATCCCGGTAACAATGCTCCAAGAAACATATCTCCAGCACTGGTAGATCCCAATCTAAATTCTCCAGGCATATTAAACTCTCCAGTAATTAATTTATAATCTGCTTGTCTAATTGTATTAGCAACATCGGATGCACTGGCTAATTGATCGGCTATAATAATTAAAACAATTGATGGAGGTATTATTTGGCCAAGTGTTCCTGATGAACAGACAATTCCGCTTGCAAGACTTCTGTCATATTTATTATTTAACATAGTAGGTAAAGAAATTAGACCCATTGCAATTACTGTTGCTCCAACTATACCCGTAGTTGCTGCAAGCAATGCTCCAACAAAAATTACTGAAATTCCAAGTCCTCCAGGTGTAGGTCCAAATAATTGACCCATTGTTACTAAAAGATCTTCTGCAATTTTAGATTTTTGCAACATAATGCCCATAAAAATAAACAAAGGTATTGCTATTAAAGTATCAGTTTCTACATCCCAATAATTGCTCCGAAAGTTTGTTATCCCCGCTGTTAACCATTCTATAGGACCATCAGTTGCAAAATAAGCACTCGCATTTCCTTCAAAGAGATATCCAAAAAAAGCTGCAAGGCCTATTGCAATAATAGCTGAACCCGGCAGTGCAAAAGCAACGGGAAAACCTGATGCTAATGCTGCTATCATTATTAATACTAGTATTGATAAAAATAGATGTTCCATAAATTAATTTTTCAAAAGTTTATAGCTGCTGTCCATAAAATAACTTGTAAATTGGATTAACATTGATACAGCAAATACAGCTAAATATATTGCCATTAAATAAAGCAAATATAGCCCATTTGAACCTTGCTGAGTAATTTCAAAAGAAATGACTGGGCCATTAATAATACTTGCTTTTCCACCCATTCCTAAAAAAATAACAATAAGACAAAGTGGAATACCTAGTACCAATGATCCCATAGAGTTTGTCCAAGCTTTTTTTCTTTCACTAAAACCGGTATATAAAACATCTACTCTTACATGGCCTTCATGCATTAAGGCATATGCGCTAGCAAAAAGATAAAGTGCTGAATACCAAAAACGAACTAGATCTCCTTGGAAAGCTTGCTCATATTCAAATATAAACCTAGATAGAACAATTGCAAATTCACTAGCAACTACTAAAATTGCTAACCAAATAAAACCTACTGATCTTGTAAAATATCCAATGACAAATGAAATTAATATTAAAGGAAAATGAACATAAGTAATTCTAAAGTTTGGAATGACTAATTTTACTCTCAAATATTCACCTAAGATTGGTCCAGTTAATTTTTCAACAACCATAAATGAAACTATTGCATCTGCAATTCCAACGATCAAAACTGCCCAAAAAGATGAACGGATAATATAAGCGGTAAAATTAGTAAGAATTTTTGCATCAGACTCTAAAGTTTGCCTAATAGATTTAAAAACATAAAAAATTACTAATAATATTGAAATAAAATAAAAAAATAATTGGATCAAAGCAAAAGTTAGTACTGACCCTTCTAAAGGTTTGCTTAATTTTTTAAATCCAAATAAACCATATTGTGAAAATAACTGTTTAATACCAGGCCAATCAAACCATACAGTTAAAACATTATTTACTAAAAAAACAAAAGTAATAGCCAATATTGAATAACTAAATATTCTAATCAATATTGGTAAATTATTTTTTGCAATCATAAAACGAAATACTCTATTTATTATTTATTAAAACCCACTAAAATAAAGGGCCCTTAATAAAGGGCCCTTATATCAAATTTTACTCTAACTTTAAGTATTATTAATTAAAGTCCTAGAGCTCTGTTTCTTTGCTCAATATATGGTGAGTCAGACAAGTTAGTCCAAGCGCCAATTTCTTTACGAGCTTTAACAAAAGCTTTATGCGTTTTAGCGGCAAGTGCACTATGTTGCTGAACTTCATCATAAACTTCTGCAGCACCTTTGGCAAATGCGTCATAAACTTTATTATTAAATCTTTCAAGTTTTACACCGTGATCATTTACTAGACGAGCTAATGCTGCACCATTTTTAGCATTGTACTCAGCCATCGTAATTTCATCTGCCCATGCACAAGCTGTTTTAATTGTTGTTTGATCTGATTTTGTTAAGCTTGTAAACCATGATTTATTAACACCACATGCTAACATCGAACCAGGTTCGTGCATACCAGGATAGTAATAATATTTAGCAGCTTCATGGAACTTCATAGCTTCATCATTCCAAGGACCTACCCACTCAGTTGCATCAATTGCTCCTGAAACAAGGTTTTCATAAATTTGTCCACCAGGAAGTGAAATTGGAGAACCACCAAGTTTTCCAAGAACTTGTCCACCTAATCCAGGCATACGCATTTTTAAACCTTTAAAGTCATTAGCTGATCTAATTTTTTTATTAAACCAACCACCCATTTGAACTCCTGTGTTACCAGCAATAAAACTTTGAGTTCCATAATCATCAGTTAGTTCATCCCAAAGTTCTTGTCCACCACCATGGTGTATCCAAGCATTTATTTCTGAGTAAGTAAAACCAAATGGACATGCAGTAAAGTATCCAAAAGCTGGGTGTTTTTTAACCCAGTAGTAGTCAGCAGCATGATACATTTGTGAGTTACCAGATGCAACTTCATCAAATGAGTCAAATGCTTTTACTCTTTCTCCAGATGCATAATATGTAACTTGTATACGTCCATCACTCATGTCAGCTAGTCTTTTTGCAAATCTTTGTGCGCCCGTACCTAAACCAGGAAAATCTCTTGGCCAAGTAGCTACCATTGCAGCTTCTATTCTTTCAGCAGCAACAGCTGGAGCAGATAAAGATGATGCAGCTACAGCAGCAACACCTGTTGCAGCAGCAGCCTTAAAGAATTTACGTCTTGAAGGAGTTTTTGTCTTCAAAACTTTTTTATCTTTAGTCATTTATTTCTCCTCATTAGTTAATTAACTTAACAATATTTAATCACAAAATATTTTAGGAGTCTTAATAAAAAATAACTATATTCAACTTAAAGTAGTATTTAATTTCAATTAACTTTGTTTTTGCATGAGCCTGTGTCGAAATATTCTACAATATTTTCTATTGCAAGATTTGCCATTGCTATTCTTGTTTCTTTGGTAGCACTTCCTAGATGGGGAAGTATAAAAATATTTTTTTGCTTCAAATAACCAGGATTAAGATTTGGTTCGTTTTTATAGACATCAAGACCTGCTGCATAAATTTTTTTTTTTTTAAGTGCTTCTATTAATGCTTCATCATCAACAATATCACCTCTGGCAACATTAGTTATTACTGCTCCTATAGGAAAATATTCTAAAGTTTCTTTGTTTATTAAATTTTGAGTTTCTTTAGTTGATGGACAACAAATTGACAATACATCGGATTCTGAAAATAAACTTTTAATATCATTATGATATATTGCGCCGTTTTCTTTTTCTGCATTTAGTTTAGTACGGTTATGATAATGTATAATCATTCCTAAAGATTTTGCTATCCTTGCAATTTTTTGTCCTATTCTTCCCATTCCTAAAATCCCAAGTCTTGAACCCGTCAATTGTTTGCCAATTAAATAATCTGTTGACCACCTCCAATTTGACTTTCTCGCACTGTCAATTCCTTCAGAAGCTCTTCTGCAAGCACCCAATATTAATAAAACTCCTATTTCTGCAGTAGCATCAGTTAAAACATCAGGAGTATTAGTTACTATAATGCCTCTTTTTTTTGCAGCTTGTAAATCTATGTTTCCAAAACCTACAGCAAAATTAGAAATAATTTTTATAGTTTTTGGTAATTGATAAATTGTTTTTTCGTCAATTTTATCAGTTATAGAACTTAAAATTCCATCACAACCTTCACTTAGCTTTATTAGTTGATCTTGTGAATATAGTTCATCATTAAAATTATGTTTTGCATCGAAACTTTCTGATGCCTTTTCCTCACAAGATCGTAGTAGTCTTCTAGTTATAAGAATTTTTTTCACTAATTAAGATCAAAAACTTTTCCAGGATTCATGATATTATTTACATCTAAGCTTCTTTTAATTGACTTCATAACAGGAAGATTATCAGGGTGTTCTTTCAATAAATAATGTTTTTTTTGTAATCCAATGCCATGTTCTCCAGTTATTGTTCCCTCGAGTTCTAGAGCTTTTTCTATAAGCTTGTCACTATATTCTCTTATAAGTTTTTGTTTTTCTTTATCTTTAGGATCATACAAAATAATAGAGTGAAAATTTCCATCTCCTACATGGCCAACCATTGGAGCTATTAAACCATGCTCTTTAACATGTTGCTCAGCCCAAGAAACGCATTCTACAAGTTTTGAAATTGGAACACATATATCTGTCGAATATACTTTCATATTATTGCCCAGGGCTTTTACTGAATAATAAACATCATGTCTTGCCTTCCATAACTTATTTCTTTCTTCAATTGTTTCCGCCCATTTAAAATCTCCACCTCCATTATTTTTTGATAATTCCTCAACAATTTTTATTGCCTCTTTATTTGAATCTTCGCTTCCATGAAATTCAAAAAAAAGGGTCGGAGAAGCTTTTATATTTTCTAATTTTGAATATTTAATACTTATTTCCATTTGATCTTTATTTAACATTTCAATTCTTGCAATATTAACACCATATTGAATTACTTCTTGGGATGTTAAAACGGCTGAGTCTAGATCAGGAAAATAACAAACTGCACTCATAATGCTTTCTGGAATAGGAGATAGTCTTAATTGAACTTCAGTTATGATTCCTAATGTTCCTTCGGAACCAATAAACAAATTTGTTAAATTATATCCTGCAGAAGATTTTTTTGCTCTTCCTCCTGTTTTAATAATTTCTCCATTGGCTAAAACAACTGTTAATCCTGATATCACAGTACGCATTGTTCCATATTTTACTGCCATAGTTCCCGAAGCAGAAGTTGCTGCCATTCCTCCAAGCGCAGCATCAGCACCTGGATCGATTGGGAAAAAGACGCCGTCTTCTCTTAGATGTTCATTTAATTGTTTTCTAGTTACATTGGCTTGAACTCTACAATCAAAATCACTTACATTAACACTAAGCACTTTATTCATCTTTTCTAAAGATATAGTTATTCCACTAGAGTTACCTACTACATGACCTTCTAGAGATGTTCCTGTTCCAAATGGAACGACTGGAACTTTATGATCGTTACATAATTTTAATATCTTTGAAACTTCTTCATTGGTTTCTGGAAAAACTACCGCTTGAGAAAGAACAGGATCATACGTATCTTCTCCACGAGCATAATTAGCACGTGTTGACTCTGACAAAGAGAACCTGCCATTAAAAATTTTTTTCAATTCTGCTTGTACTTGTTCGTTCATATTTTTTTTTTAAGATAATATAGAAATTATATAGTAAAATACACAAAAATTAGTTTAGCATTTTTTTGATATTTTCTAATGCTTGAGAGATATTTTCTTCTGAAGTTGTAAAATTAATTCTTACATTATCTAATGAAAACTTACCAAAAGCAGTACCCTGGATTAAAGCTACACCAGCTTCATTTAGACATTTTTTTGCAAATTCATCTCCATTCATTCCAGTTTCTTTTACATTTGGAAAAATGAAAAAACCAGATTTTGCTTCAACAAATTTAATTCCATCAATTTTTTTTAAACCGTCACACATTAAATTTTTTCTTTTAATAAATTTATTAACCATATTATTTATGCTTTCATCTGGTCCGTCTAAAGCAGCAATGGCACCATACTGAATTGCTGCATTAACACAGGAATGATTATTTACACAAAATTTAAACATTTTATTCAATAATTTTTCTGGCCATACCCCCCATCCTAATCTCCATCCTGTCATAGCGTATGTTTTACTCCAACCATCTAAAACAATTAATCTTTCATAAAGATCTGGATAGTTAAAAAATGAAGGAAATTCTTTTTTTTCAAATATTAACCTTCCATAAATTTCATCACTTAAAATTGCTACATTTGGAAATTTCAGCAAACCAGATGCTAACTTATCAATAACAGACTTATCAGCAAAACTTCCTGTTGGATTATGTGGATTATTTATAATAAATAATCTTGTTTTATCATTTATTAATGAAAGTATTTTTTCAACATTAATATTAAAATCATCTTTGTCTGATAAGTTATATGGAACAGGTTTTGCTCCTGTATATTTAATCATCGACTCATAAATAGGAAAACCAGGGTCAGGATAAATAATTTCCGTTCCAGGTTCACCAAAAAAAGAGATTGCATAATGCATTGTTGGTTTTCCTCCTGGCATTATAAATATTCTGTCTGGAGAAATTTTCGCATTATAAAGTTCCTGAATTTTTCTACTTACTGCTTCTCTGCACTCTAATATTCCATTTGGAACCGTATATCCGTTATTTCCCTCTCTTAAAGCTTTTATTGTTGCTTCAATAACATGTTCTGGTGGACTCTCTGCTGATTGACCAAGACTTAAATCAATGATTTTCTTACCTTGCGCTTCTAGCTTTTTTGTCTTTGAAAAAATGTCATAAACTAATTCTGTTCCTAAATTATTTACATTTTTTGCGATTTTCACAATTAATTCCTTCTATGGATTATTTTAGATCTATTTAATTCTTTTAAAGTTCTACACCCCATTAATTTCATATCGCGATTAATCTCTGTTTTCATGTTTGCTAAAATTTTTTCCACACCTTTCTGTCCTCCGGCTGCTAAAGCAAATAAATAACCTTTTCCAAAACTACATGCTTTAGCACCTAAACTTAAAGCTTTAAGAACATGCGTCCCTCTTCTTACTCCCCCATCAAGTATTACTTCTATTTTATCTCCAACTGCATCTACAATTTCTGCAAGTTGATCAAAAGGTGCTCTTGAACCATCTAGTTGTCTTCCTCCATGATTAGAAACTATTACTGCTGTACATCCAATATCGATTGCTTTTTTTGCATCTTCAACTGACATAACTCCTTTTAAGGCAAATGGCCCATTCCATTTTTTTACACAATACTCCGCATCTTTCCAATTCATAGCTGGATCAAATTGTTCATTTATATAATCAATGACAGATTTATCTATGCTACTTCCTTTCTCGGTCATGTGAATAATATTAGCTAATGTTAATTTTGGAGGAGTAGTAAATCCTGTTCGTCTGTCTCTTTCTCTGTTGCCAGCTACCACAGTATCAACAGTTAAACACAAGCTGGTAAAGCCAGCTTTTTTACATCTTTCTAATAAATTGTCTGTAAGACCTCTATCTTTATGAATATAAAGTTGAAATGATTTTGGACCTTTATTAATTTGTCCAATTTCTTCAATACTAACGGTTCCCATTGTTGAAGTGCCAAAAATTGTCCCCATTTTTTCAACCGCTCTCGCTGAAGCTCTTTCTCCTTCGTGGTGATAAAGTCGATGCATTGCAGTTGCTGAAGGAAATAATGGAAAATCAATTTTTTCTCCAAGAACAGTTGTAGACATATCTATATTTGATACATCGTTTAAAACATTTGGTATTAAATCATAATCATTAAATGCTTCGGTATTTCTATTCAGTGTAACTTCATCATCTGATCCTCCATCAATATAGTGAAAAATAGGTGAAGGTAATTTTTTTTTTGCTAACTTTTTAAAGTCTTCAAAATTATGACAATCTTTTAAATTCATTTTTTTCTAAATCTTAAATTATTTCTGTTTAAATCACTTATTTTTGTACATCCCATAAGTTTCATATCTCTCTCTATTTCTGCACGATACTGATTTAATGCTCTTTCAACGCCTGCTTGTCCAGCTCCTGCCAGTGCATAAAGATATAATCTGCCCCCAGAGCAAGCTTTTGCACCTAACGAAAGTGCTTTAAGCACATGCGTTCCTCTTTGAATTCCTCCTTCACAAATAACATCCATTTTATCTCCCACGGCATCTACAATTGCAGCTAACTGATCAAAAGGGGACCTTGATCCATCTAATTGCCTACCACCATGATTTGAAACCATTATACCTGTGCATCCAATATCCAAAGCACGCTTTGCGTCTTCAACGCTCATAACTCCTTTTAAAGCAAAATGTCCTCCCCATTGAGAGCAAAGTTTTTCAGCATCTTTCCAATTCATAGATTGATCTAACATGTTAGAAAAATAATTTCCTATTGAAACTGCAGTACTTGTTCCTTCACTAACATGATCTTGTAAATGAGGAAGTTCAAATTTTCCTTTAGTTAAATAGTTTATTCCCCACATAGGTTTTACCGCAAAACTAAATAAACTTGATAAGGTAAGTTTTGGTGGAGATGTAAATCCTGTCCTTAAATCTCTCTCACGATTCCCTCCTGTAATAGTATCAACTGTTAAAGCCATTACATCAAATTTTGCTGCCTTAACTCTTTCCATCACAGCATCATTTAATCCTCTGTCTTTATGAAAATAAAACTGAAACATTTTTGGTGTATCAATCAATGAGGCTATTTCTTCAACACTTACTGTTGATAAAGCTGAAACTCCAAACATTGTATTAAATTTCTGGGCTGCCTTCCCTACAGCTCTTTCTCCATCGTAATGAAATAGCCTTTGAAGAGCAGTTGGAGCACAATATAAAGGAAGATCAATTTTTTTTCCAAAAATAGTTGTTGAAAGATCTATATTCTCAACACCTCTTAGTACATTGGGCACTAAATCAACATCATCGAAAGCACTCGTATTTCTTTTATAAGTAATTTCATCATCAGCTGCGCCATCAATATAATGAAAAATTGGAGAAGGTAACTTCCTTTTTGCAAGTTCCCTAAAGTCATAAAAATTATGACAATTGCCTAAATTCATTAAATTAAATTAAAATTTTTGAAGAAAGTTAAACATATAACTGTTTGCACCAGGGTTTTTATCTCCTATGCTTGCATTTGAAATGTGGTTATATGAGAAACCTAGCTCACTATTCTGAAAAAGATCGAAAGAAAGTTGAACCTCACTTTTAAATTCTATAGGAGAGCCTAAATCTTTTCCATCTCCTTCGCTATATAAACCAGGAGTAAAACTTGGAATAAGATTAATCTTTCCAATTTTATATTCTGCTTGAACTCCAGTGTAAATATACCCAGCATTATCTGCTGTGAACATTAATCCAGTAACTGGTGAGATTGTTCCTAAAAAACTATCTCTCGTAAGGCTTTCATTTTGATGCTGAATTCCAAAAAGTGTTGCTCTTTTTCCATCGTCACTAAAATCAAACATTCCTGAATAAAAATTTAACTCATGTTCGTTAAATTGTTGTTTATTTTCATCTCCTTTAGCAGGAAAAACCAATAATAAAAAAAATATAAACGCTCCAAGAACATTTATTTTATTTAAGGTATTTTTCATAAATATTTAAATATTATACTTCTTTTTCTTTCTAATTTATAAATACTTTTCTGATAATTAAAAGTCCTCCAAATATGAATAAAATTAAAGGAAATATCCATAATATTACTGTTTGAATGTTCAATTTTGGATCATAAACAATCCACTCTCCATATTTATTGGTAAAAAATTCATATATTTCATTTTCTGATTTTCCTTGTTCTATTTTTTTTTTAATTATAATTTTTACACTATTTGCAAAATCTGATTGAGAATCATAAACTGATTGTCCTTGACAAATTAAACATCTTAAATTTTTTGAAATTTTTTCGACTGTTAACTTATTTTCTTTTCCAAACAAGTAATTTTGAAGAGTTATTGAGAAAAAAACTACTATTAACAAAAATTTAATTATTTTCATTTATTAATTATTTTTTTAATTTCTTGAAATTGTTTTTTAGATAAAGTTCCTATATATCTTTTTATAATTTCTTGATCACTATTAACAATATACGTTTCTGGTACGCCAAATGCACCAAGATTTATGGACAAAGTTCCATCTTTATCAGTAAAAATTATATCAAAAGGATCACCTACTTTATGTAAAAAACTTTTAGCATTAACACTTCTTTCTTTGTAGTTTATACCAATTAAAAAAATACTATCATCTTTGCTTATTTCCATTAATATTTCATGTTCAGCTCTACAAGGAAGGCACCATGAAGCCCAAATATTTATTAGGCTATATTTATTTTTTAAAATAAAATCCTCTGAATTTATTATATTTTCAGTAAATAAATCTTTACTCGAAAAATTGCTTATTTTTTCATTTAAAACTTTCTCTGGAATATAGACATTCTCTTTGTTTAAAGATTTATATAGAATAAAAATAATAAAAAAACTTAAAAAAAATATTAATATATATGTAATGTTTTTTTTCATTTAATTTTTTTTATAAAACTAACCAATCCGCTAGTCGCCAACAATAATATTGAAATCCAAATCCATAACATAAATGGTTTAATTTGATATCTAACATTAAAAAAATTATCATCCTTTAATATATTAAAAACTAAAAATTTATCATAAAAAAATGAAGTTTTAATATCAGCTTCACTTGTAAGAATTGATGGCTGATTATAAATTCTAATCTCTGGATTTAAATTTATTAAATTATTTTTTTTATCTTGAATTTCAAAACTACCTACAAGTGATTTGTAATTTTTATTATTGTAAGTTTCTATTTTTTTAAATTTTATTATCCCTTCATCAAAATGAATTTTATCTCCGATTTTCATGTTAGCTGAAAATTCAGTTGAAAAAATACCATTGAACAAAACGCTCAAAATAAAAAAACTAAAAGCAAAATGAGCTAATTTTTGAGAAATATTATATTTTTTCTCAAAAAAATCTTTTAAAGTTACAAAAAACAAATAGAAACCAAAAGCGATAACAACTGTTACAAATAATAAGTTAACACCATTTAAATTAGCTATCAAAAAAGAAATTATTAAAGCAACAATCAACAAAAGAATTTGTTGGTAATTTATTTTATTAAAATTATGTTTTGTCCATTTTAAATTTGGACCAATTGCCATTAAAAACATAAAAGGAACTAAAAATGGAAGAATCAATTTGTGATAAAAAGGTGGACCAACTGATATTTTATTATTTGTTAAAACCTCTAAAAATAAAGGATATAAAGTTCCAACTAGTATTACAGACAAAAAGTACATCATAAACCAATTATTAATTAAAATAACTGTTTCCTTGCTCATCCAAAAAATTTTTTTTTCAACTTTAATGTTTTTATCTTGGTATAAAAAAAAGATTACTATTGCTAAAAGAACAAGTGCAAGTAAAAAAACTAAAATAAATACTCCTCTGCCTGGATCATTTGCAAATGTATGAACTGAATTTAAAATCCCAGATCTTACAAGGAAAGTTCCACTCATGCTTAGAGTAAAAGTTGATATAGAAAGAATTAAAATCCATGTTTTCAAAATAGACTTTTTTTCTAATACAACAATCGTATGAAGTAATGCAGTTAAACAGATCCATGGCATTAAAGATACATTCTCAACTGGATCCCAAAACCAAAATCCACCCCATCCCAATTCATAATATGCCCAAATAGAACCCAACATGATTCCTAGGGTCAAAAAAATCCAAGTGGAAAGAATCCATTTTTTAATGTGTACAGCCCATTCTTTATTTACATTGTTTTGTATCAATGCTGCGAGTGAAGATGAAAAAATTATTGATGATCCAACATAACCCAAATACAAAAAAGGAGGATGTATTGCTAAAGCAGGATCTTGTAAGATTGGGTTTAAACCAAGTCCTTCTTTTGGTACAGGATATAAATAATTAAATGGATTTGAAGTAAGTAATAAAAATAAAAAAAAACCAATAATAATTATTTGTTGAAATGTTATGGTAAGTAATCTGTAATTTTTAGGTTGATTTTTAGATTTTATAAAAAAAATAAATATAAATAAAGTAAGTACGAACATCCAGAGAAGCAAACTTCCTTCATGATTTCCCCATGTGCCAGAAATTTTATAGAAAAGAGGTTTTGTGGAATGAGAGTTATTATAAACTGTTTGGTTACTAAAATCAGAAATAACAAATGAATAAATTAAAAAAATTAAGCTTAATACCACAGTAAAAAACTGTGAAAAAAGTAAATAAAATATTTTTTTACCTAATATAATATTATTATCGTTTAATCTTTTTATTGAATGAAGTATTAAAATTACGGAAATTATTAAGCCAAAAATAAGTGAATAATGTCCAACATTACTAAATAACAATTTATTTATCCTCCAAGGCTCTCAATACTTCGGGTGGCATATAATTTTCATCATGCTTGGCCAAAATTTTACTTGCTTTAAAAGAATTGAGGTCTTTTAAATAACCTTCTGCAACTACACCTTTTCCTTCTGAAAATAAATTTGGAACTGACCCGGAATAAGTCACCTTTATTTCATTTTTAAAATCAGTTATTATAAAATCAATTTTATTTTGTGTAGTTAAAATAGAACCTTTTTTCACCATTCCCCCAACTCTTAACTTTTTATTATCTAATTCTGTAAGACTTTTTATTTCTGTTGGCGAAATAAAATATACAACATTTTCTTCAAAAGTTTTTAAAATCAAAAAAATTGTAAGAACAACTGTAGCAAAAATGAATGATAAAAACAGTATCCTTAATTTAACTTTTCTTACCATGAATGTAATTTAAAGTTAGATTTTAGATGTAGAGGTGTTTATTATAATTTCTCTGTATAATTTTTGTTTTTTAGCAGATTCAATTTTTTCTGAAGTTAAATTAGCAAACTTCCTATTAAACTTTATTTGTTCCCTAACCAACTGAAACTTAATAGTTAAATATAAAACTGCAAAACTAATCAATGTAAATGAAAAAGCAGACAAAACGTATATTCCATATCCATTCATTAAAACAATCTCTTTAATCATAGTCTATCTAGTCCTTTATTTTTTAGTTTTATCAATTCTGTATTATATTTCATTAAAAATATCAAAAATGAAAAAAGTGCAAATGCCGCAGTCATAATAGCTAGAGGAACCAACATTGATTGATCAATCGAAGTTTTACTTAGTAAATTTACGGATGAAGGTTGATGTAAAGTTGACCACCAATCAACTGAATATTTAATTATTGGAATATTGACTAAACCTAATATAGCAATAATTGATGAAACTTTAATTTTTATTTCTTCTTTTTCAAAAACTCTCCACGCTAAAATATATATTAAATAAAAAAATGCTAATATTAACATTGAAGTTATTCTTGCATCCCAAGCCCACCAGGTGCCCCAAGTGGGCTTTCCCCAGATAGAACCAGTTACTAATGCTATGATATTAAAAACTAAACCAGATGGAGCTAAACTTTTTGATATAATAGGAAAATTTTTATTTTTAAAAAATAAACTACCAAAAGATAAAATTGCAATTAATGTAAAAATTCCAAGAGATATCCAGGCCGAGGGAACATGTACATACATTATTCTTACTGAATCACTTTGAATATAATCTTCTGGAGACAATACTAAAGCTTCTAATAAACCTACGGTTAATGTTATTACAAAAATAAAAAATACATATTTGGGAGCCCTTGAAGTAAAAGCAAAAATTTTATTTGGATCGAAGTAATTTAACATTTAGGAATTTTATATATTAAATTATTTTATTTTAAAGGAAATCAAACCAAGGACACTGAGGGAGATAAATTAAGGAATGATAAGGTGTCCTTGGTTTAATTAAATATATAAAGGATACTTATGTCTAAGATTTGAATAAATTGTGTTTAAATATTGTCGCGACTTCTAATTTGAAAGCTTAAAGTAACTAGATCCTTTTTTTCCCGAAAAAATTTCGTTAATTAAAGGATGTTTTATTGGTTCGTCAGAATCGTCACTCAAAAGATTTTGCTCAGATACATATGCCTCATAAGTAACGTCATCATTCTCTGCAAGCAAATGATAAAAAGGTTGGTCTTTTCTTGGTCTCACATTTTTAGGTATAGATTGATACCATTCTTCAGAATTATTAAATTCAAAATCAACATCATAAATTACACCTCTAAAGTCAAAGTGTTTATGCTTTACAACATCTCCGATTGAAAATTTTGCTTTTTGAATGCTCACTGTTATTAAGTATGAATATTTAAATAAAAAAATCAATAAAAAAATTTCATTGTTAATTTAATCTGTTAATATGATTCTGTGAATAAGTCGTTGATAAAATTTGTCACAGATTTTGGACCTCTTTTAGTTTTTTTCAGTTTTTATTACAAAAATGATAAAGATTTAACAATAGCAATACCTCCATTTATAATTGCAACTATAATTGCATTAGCAGTGGTTTGGATTTTAGAAAAAAAAATTCCTTTGGTTCCACTATTAGGCGGAATCTTAATTACATTATTTGGTGGTCTTACTATTTATTTTGATAATCCAATATTTATTTATATCAAACCAACAATAATTAATATTTTATTTGGTCTTGCTTTAATATTTGCTAAGTATTTTACCGATGAACCCTTGTTAAAAAAAATGTTAGGTAATTCAATGAAATTGACTGATGAGGGATGGAAAATTCTTAATAGTAGATGGATATATTTTTTTTTCAGTTTGGCTTTACTTAATGAAATAATTTGGCGTACACAATCTGAAGAATTTTGGGTAAATTTTAAAGTATGGGGCATCTTGCCTTTAACACTAATTTTTACTGCTGCCGCTGCTATACCTATAATCAACAAACATAAATTAAATGAATAGAAATTTAAAATTAATTGTAAATAATAATTTTAATAAATATGAAGATACTAACTTTTTTGAAAAAAAAGAATTAAAAATAATATTAGATCTTTATGCTAAGATGGTTTCCCAAGGATCTTGGAAAGATTATGGTCTCAATATATCAAGTAAACAAGTTGGTTTTAGTGTTTTTAAAAATTCTGCCGAAAACGCTATGTATAAAATATGTAAAAATTTTCACCCAAAGAATAAAAATTTAAAATATTTAATTACAGATTCTAATGGTAAAATATATAAAAATTCTAATGATCTAATATCACTATTAAAAAATACTAATTGGAAAAAACTGCAAAAATAATTATCTTCTTTGGCCGAACAATCTTAACAACATTATAAATAAATTTATAAAGTCTAAATATAACGTTAATGCTCCCATAACAGCTTTTTTTCCAATAACTTCTCCACTGTCAGATGCAGCATACATATTTTTAATTTTTTGAGTATCGTAAGCTGTTAAACCAACAAATATTAAAACACCTAAAATCGATATTACAAAATACATCATAGAAGATTTAAGAAAAATATTTACTACTGATGCAATAATAATTCCTATTAAACCCATAAAAAGGAAAGAGCCAAGTTTGGTCAAATCTCTCTTGGTTGTATAACCATAAATACTCATAGCCCCAAATGTAGCTGATGTTATGAAAAAAACCCTCGCAATACTTGTAGAAGTATAGACCATTAAAATCCAAGAAAGAGATAAACCCATTAGAGCTGCAAAAATCCAAAATACAGTTTGTGCTTTTGATGCACTCATTTTATTTATGCCAAAACTCATGTAAAAAACTATTCCAAGAGGAGCCAACATCACAAGCCATTTCCACCCTGAGAAAAAAATTGTGTTACCGAAACTTGTCAAACCCACGATCGCTCCTGAGGAATCAGTTACCGCTGATAATTTGAAAGAAATTAAGGCTATTATACCTGTAAGCAAAACTCCTGTTGCCATATAATTATAAACTTTTAACATGTAGGCTCTTAAGCCTTCATCCATTACAACAGTCTTTTGAGCTGTCCTTGATCTATTAAGTATATTGTCTCTATTGAAATCCATAGTTTATATATAGTAATATTTTAATATATTTTCAAGCTATCAAAATATAGGTAACAAACACTTAATAAATATGAACTATAAAAAATTAGGTAATACTGATTTAGACGTAAGCACAATTTGCCTAGGTACCATGACTTGGGGAGAACAAAATTCTGAAGCTCAGGCTTTTGAACAAATGGACTATGCTTTAGATAAGGGCGTTAACTTTTGGGACACAGCTGAACTTTATGCTGTTCCTCCAAAAAAAGAAACATACGGTCATACAGAAATTATTATTGGAAACTGGTTTGAAAAAACAAAAAAGAGAGAGAAAGTTGTTTTAGCAACTAAAGTTGCTGGACCAACAAGAAATTATTTAAGAGATGGCGAAAATAGCTTCGTTGGAAAAAATTTTGATGACGCACTTAATAAAAGTCTAAAAAGATTAAAAACAGATTATATAGATTTATATCAACTTCATTGGCCAGAAAGAAATGTAAACAATTTTGGAAAACTTGGTTATAAACATAAAGAAAATAATTGGAATAAATTTGAAGATGTATTGGAAAATCTAAAAAAATATATTGAACAAGGAAAAATTAGATACATTGGATTATCTAACGAAACACCATGGGGTGTTATGAATTACCTTGAACTTCATAAAGATAAAAATTTACCAAGAATGATGTCTGTTCAAAATCCATATAATTTACTAAACAGATCTTACGAAATTGGTTTATCTGAAATATCGATAAGAGAGAAGATTGGTTGTCTAGCTTATTCTCCACTGGCAAGTGGATACTTAAGTGGAAAATATAGAAATGGATATCTACCAAAAGGATCAAGAATGCAAAAACATGGGGATTTTTGGAAATATAGATATAATACACCTAACATGGAAAAAGCTGTTGAGGAATATTATAAAATAAGCAAAAAATACAATCTTAATATGAGTCAGATGTCTTTAAAATTTTGTGAACTACAAGACTTTATGACAAGCGTAATTATTGGTGCAACGACAATGGAGCAGTTGAAAACTGATATAGAAAGTGTAAATGTAAATTTAAGCGAAGAAGTTATTAAAGAAATTAATGAAATACAAAAAACTTATCCAAACCCATGTCCTTAATTAAAAATATAATATTAAATTTATCAATCTTATTTTTTATTAATATTTCTTTAGCTCAATCTGAAGAACTGAAAAATATTGGAAAATTTAAAGATTGGGAAACTTTAGTTTTATCAGGCGATAACAATAAAGTTTGTTTTGCACAGTCAAAACCAGTTCTACAATCTCCAAAAAAAAAAGACAGAGAAGCACGTTTATTTGTCAGCTTTAGACCATTAGATAAAATTGTTGACGAAATAAGTACAACTTCAGGGTATGAATATAATAGCCAAAATTCAATAATAGCAAAATCAGGCAAATCAAAATACAAATTTGATTTGGCTCAAGAAGGTTTTGCGTGGATAACTGATGGTAAAATCGAAAAAAAAATAATCAAGACAATGAAAAAAGCATCTAGAATTATGATTACAGGATACAATCAGTCAGGTTCTCAAACTATAGACCATTACTCTTTGATGGGTTTTACCAAAGCTTATAACGCAGCAAAAAAAAGTTGTACATAAAAAATAAATGAAGGCTAAAAAGAAAATTGTACTCGCCTATTCTGGTGGGTTAGATACTTCAATAATTTTAAAATGGCTACAAGAAAACTATAAAGCAGAAGTTATTGCTTTCACTGCTGATATTGGTCAAAAAATTAATAAAAAAAAAATAATAAAAAATGCTAAAAAACTTGGAGTAAAAAAAATAATAATAGAAAATTTAAAAGACACTTTTGTTAAAGATTATGTTTTCCCAATGATTAGAGGACATGCTATCTACGAAGGAGTTTATTTATTAGGGACTTCGATCGCTAGACCATTAATCGCTAAAGCACAAATTAAAGTAGCAAAAAAATTTAAAGCTTATGCTGTTTCTCATGGATCTACTGGAAAGGGTAACGATCAAGTTAGATTTGAACTTGGCTATCATTTTTTTGACAATAAAATCAAGATAATAGCACCATGGAGAACTTGGAAATTAAATTCAAGAAATGATTTAATTAAATATGCAAAAAAAAATAAAATATCTATCCCAAGAGACAGAAAAGGTGCTCCGCCCTTTTCCATTGATGATAATCTATTTCATACTTCAACTGAGGGAAAGATCCTAGAAAATCCAAAAAACCCAGCTCCTGAATATATCTATCAAAGAACAAATTCCCCTGAAAAAGCACCCAATAAGGCCTCGTATATATTTATTGGATATAAAAATGGAGACCCAATAACAGTTAACGGAAAAAAATTATCCCCAAGTAATTTATTACAAAAATTAAACTTAATTGCAGGTAAAAATGGAATTGGAAGAGTTGATCTTGTTGAAAATAGATTTATTGGAATAAAATCTAGAGGCGTTTATGAAACTCCTGGGGGAACATTGCTGATGACTGCACATCGCGCTATCGAGTCTGTAACTTTGGATAAAAAAATAATGCATGAAAAAGATGAAATTATGCCTAAATATGCTGAACTTATTTATAATGGTTATTGGTTCTCAAAAGAAAGACTTAAACTTCAAAAAATTATTGATAAGAAAAAACATCAAGTAAATGGAATAGTAAAATTAAAGGTTTATAAAGGTAATATAACAATAGTTTCAAGAAAAACAAAAAGTAAAGCTTACTCATTGAGAGCCGTTTCTTTTGAAGAGAATAAAACTTTTAAAAAATTGAACATTGAAAAATTTATCAATTTCCATAAAAGAAAAATTCGTTAAGTATGAATGAAATTTCAGATCAAGAATTATTTAAAAAAGGTGTAGAAAATTATAAAAACAAAAATTTTTCAAAAGCAAAAGAAATTTTTGAAAAAGTATTAAATAATAATTCTAAAAATTTTTCTATACTAGAAAATTTATCTTTAGTTTATCACGAACTCAAAATGTATTCTGAGGCAGAAAATACTCTAAAAAAAATTATTAAATTAGGAAAAAAAGACATAAGAATTTTCAATTTTTTATTCAAAGTTCTTAAGGAACAAGATAAAATGGATGAACTTGAAGAATTTATTAATTTAGGAATAAAAGAAGTTAACCTTAATAAAAGATATAATTTTATTAGGTATTTAATTTTTCCTCAAATAAACATTGATAATAAAGAAATAGTAAGTCGTAGAAATAGAATAGAAAATTTTATTGATAAATTTAATGAATCTGAAGAAGTAGCAAATCTTGATATTGATAAAGAAGTAATAGATTGCCCAACATTTTACTATTCTTATGATCAGTTTGATAATTTAAATTTAAATAAAAAATTTAATACTTTTTTTAAAAAAATTTACCCAGTTCTTAATCAAAACGATTTTATTAACAAAAATAAAAATAGAAGAGTTAAAATTGGATTTATTTCAGAATTTTTTAGCAATCATACAATTTCAAAACTTTTTAAAGGTTTAATTTTGAAATTAAATAGAGAAAAATTTGAAGTTAATGTATTTCATTTAGAAACTACTAAAAAAAGTCAAGATTTTTCAAATTATCTGGAAGAAGAAATTAAATCAGATTTTAAAAATATTATTTTACCAAAAAAATTTAATGAAAAAATTAAAATTATTAAAAATTCTGGTTTGGATATCATTTTTTATCCAGATATAGGAATGTCAAATCAACTATATTTTTTAACTTTTTTAAGACTAGCAAAATTTCAGATAACATCTTGGGGTCATCCAGAAACAACAGGAAATTCTAAAATAGATTATTTTTTATCTTCAAAACTAATTGAAACTAATGACGCTCAAGAAAAATACTCTGAAAAGTTAGTTTTATTTAACAATTTACCTATGTATTATTATAAACCAAAAATTTATAATATTTTATCTGATGAAGAAATTTGTCAAAAAAATATTTATTCATGCTCTCAAACATTAGTTAAAATTCATCCTGATTTTGATCAAATAATTAAAAAAATTTTAGAAAAAGACCCTGCTGCTAAAATATATTTTGTCAAAGATAAAAATTATACTCTTTATAAAAAACTTAGTGCCAGATTAAAAAAAAATGTTGTTTCAAATATGGATAAAATTATTTTTGTAGACCAAATGACTAACGAAAATTGGATAAATTTTTGTGGTAAAGCTTCGGTACTTTTAGACCCACTATATTTTGGTTCAGGTAATAGTTTTCATGAATCTATGTTTTATGGAACACCTACAGTTTCATTGCCATCTGAATATATGAAAAGTAGAATTGTTTATGGTGCATATAAACAAATGAAAATAGATAATCCTCCTATAGTTAATTCTATAGATGAATATGTTTCTAAAGCTATAGAGTTAGCTAATTATAATGAAAAAAATATTCTTGATAATAAAAAAAATCTCCAAAATTCCGCAGATAAATTTCTTTATGAAAATAGCAATTTTTTAAATGAAATTGAAGATTTTTTATTAAATTTGTAAACTGGCTTAAATATTTTTTTTAAAACACTCAATAGTATTTTTTAATAGACATGCAATAGTCATTGGTCCTACACCGCCTGGAACGGGTGTTATTGCTTTTGCAATTTTTGAAACTTCATCAAATTCAACATCACCAACGATACCATCGTCTGTTTTATTAATACCAACATCAATTACAATCGCATCTTTTTTAACCCAATCTCCTTTAACTAATTTTGGAATACCTACGGCAGCAATAATAATATCAGCTTTTAAACATTCTCCTTTTAAATCCTTAGTTTTTGAATGAGTGATGGTTACTGTACAATTTTCTTTAAGAAGTAACTGTGTCATGGGTTTTCCATTTAAATTTGATCTACCAATAACTACAGCTTTTTTTCCAGTTAAATTTTTTTCAAAATTTTTTAGTAAAAGATAACAGCCAAGTGGAGTGCAAGGTATACAACTATCATAACCTGAGGATAAATTTCCAACATTTATAGGATGAAAACCATCAACATCTTTTTTTGGGGATATGGTCTCAATCACTTTTTGTTTGTCAATATGTTTTGGCAAAGGTAGCTGAACCAGAATCCCAGAAACTGACTTGTCAACGTTCAATTTATTTATTTTTTCTAAAATTGTTTTTTCTTCAACATTTTCTGGATATCTTATTACCTCAGATTTTAGACCCACTTCGTTAGCAGCTTTTTCTTTCATTTTGACATAAATTTTGCTTGGAGCCAATTCTCCAATTAAAATTACGGTTAAGCCAGGTACTTTATTTATTTTAGATTTTAGTTTAGAAACTTCTTGTTTGAGCTCTTCTCTGAGTTCAGCTGCTACTTTTTTTCCATCTATTAGTATCATTAATTAAAATATCATTGGTGCCACGTAAAGCTTCATACACAGTTCAATGAACCATATCAACAAAAGAAGGATTATAGGTGAAATGTCAAAAGCACCTAAATTAGGCAAATAACGTCTGATCCTATTTAAAAAGGGATCTGTTAGTTTGTATGTAAACTCCAAGACAGAATAAACAAATCTATTTTGTGTATTTAAAATATTAAAAGCTACTAACCAACTTATAACAACATTGGCAATAACTATGTAGGTATAAATTTTAAGTATTTGTAGAACTAAATAAAATATTGCAATCATTTCTTCTCAACATAAATAGACTGACTTGGAAAGGCAAAAGAAGCTTTGTTTTTTTCTACAATTTGTTTTATTTGAATTGCAAGTCGTTCTTTTACAGCTAACCATTCATCCCAATCATCTGTTTTTGTAAAACAACGAATGTACATATCAATAGAACTGTCTGCAAATTTATCTACTCTAACTGCATAGCCAAGATCTGTTTTGTAATCTTCATTTTTTTTAATGTAATCCTCTATTTCATTTCTTATTGTTTTAAGTTGTTCGACCGTAGTGTCGTACTGTAAATTTATTGTCCAACTAATAATCCAATTGGTTGTTTCGGTTATATTTATGACTGCATTTTCTGCAAAAGAAGAGTTGGGAATTGTAGCTATAGATTTATCAAACTTTCTTATTACAGTAGATCTAAAACCTATGCGTTCAACTATACCTTCAATTATATTTTCAACATAAATCCAATCTCCTATTTTAAATCTTTTCTCTACTAAAACTAAAATACCTGATATTAAATTTTTAAATAAATCTTGTGCTCCTAACGCAACAGCCACTCCAAACAATCCTAGCCCAGCAATAATTGGTGCAATTTTAATTCCCCATACATCTAAAGTTGCCGCAACTCCAAAAAATATAATTAATATTTTATTAGCTTTAATAATCCAGTTTAATAAATCCCTTGAAAGAAGTTCTTCAGCTTTTTTAATTAGGTATGTTGCTGGTTCTACAACTTGATGAATTAACCAGAAAATTAAAATTGTAATCAAAGATCTATTTAGATTATCAATAAAAATTAAAGTTTTTCCCTCAAAATCCATATATGATGAAGCAATAAAAATACCTAAAACAATTGGTAAAAATTTTGCAGGTCCTTCAGCAGCCTTTACAAGAGCATCATCAAATTTATTAGATGTTTTTGAAACATAATTTTCTAATCTTTTTAAAATGAACTTTGCTATAAAGCCTCTAAGAAATAAAAAGAAAAATAAAATTAAAATAGCTATAATTACTTGAGTAAAATTTACACCCGCAACACCATCTTTCCAAACCGATATAAATAAATCTATAAAATTATTTAAAATTTCCATAATCAAACCTTATATAATAAATACTCTTCTTCGCCTGGACTAAAAAGAAAAATTTTTTTCCATTTAATTTCATTAAGTACAGATGATGTTTTTTCTCCTATACACATTAAGTTAGTATTCATCCAATAGTCAACTAATTGATATTTTTTTAACAAATTTAGGAAATTTTTTGCACTATTTTCAGAATAAATAAAAATTATTTCAGGTAAAGAAGATTTAAGATCTTCAACAAATTTTAAATCTAAATTCTCAATTGGTAATACTGAATAATTTATAATTCTTTTAATTGAATATCCTTCAGAAATTAAATCTTTGTCCAAATTAGAAGAGACTATTTCTCCGCTAACATATAATAATTTCCCATCCTTATTATTGAAATTCTGTAAAATAATTTCTTTTAAATTACTTACATTTCCATCGGCAGAATAAACATTTTGAAAACCATTTGATCTTGCAAATTTTTCAGTTGCAGAACCAACACAAAAACAAGCAATACTTTTGTTTATGTTTTTTAATATTAAATTTTTTATAGCATTAGAGCTAGTAAAAATAATTCCTGAAAATTCCAAGAAATTTATTTCTTCATATTTTTTTCTTTCAATTTTAATAACAGGAAGATGTGATATTTTATGTCCTAAAGATTTAAATTTTAAAATTAAATCTTTGCAATCTTCAAGAGGTCTGGTTAATAAAATATGCATATTTACCTTTTATATTTACCTTTTGAATTCTTTTTTAAAATTTCACCAACATGTTTACCAAGATCTTTTGCAAGATGTAACTCTTTTGAATCTTTAAAATAATATCTTTCTTTTCCATCAATTGAAAAGAGTTCCGCTATAAGATTAATTTTTTTCTCTTTAATAAATGAAAAAACACCAACTGGAGTTTCACAATCACCTTCTAATGTTTTTAGAACTTCTCTTTCTGCTAAAGCGCAGGTTCTGGTTTCTTCATGATTTATTTTTTTTAAAAAATCTATCATTTCATAATCATTTTTTCTACATTGAACTGCTATTATGCCTTGACCTGCGCTTGGAATAATATCTTCTACTAAAAACTCCTCTGTTACATAATTTATTAAATTTAGTGAATCAATTCCTGCTTTGGATAAAATTATTGCATCATACAAACCTTCATTTAATTTTTTTATTCTAGTATCAACATTGCCTCTAATTAATTTAAAAATTAAATTATTTCTTTTTCTTTTAAGTTGGTATTCTCTTCTAAAAGAAGATGTGCCAACAATTGAATTTGGTTCTAATTTTTCAAATACAATTTGATTTTTACTAATTAAAATTTCATTTGGAAAATTTCTTTTTAAAAAACAATCTGTGATTAATCCTTCTGTTTCAATTGATGGCATATCTTTTAATGCATGGACCGCTAAATCAATTTTATTTTCTAAAAGCTCTATTTCAATTTTTTTTGAAAATAATCCCTTTCCACCCACATCTGAAAGTCTATCTTTCTGATTCTCATCTCCAGATGTTACTATTGATTTTATTTCTATATTATTTTTATACTTTTCAACTAATTTATCTCTAACTTTAAAAGCATAAATTAATGCCAATTTGCTTCCTCTAGAGCCAATAATTAACTTATCTCTTTTCATAAATTTTATTTATATTTTATTCTTATAGTTTAATTGTAGTAATTAAAAAAATTTTTTATGAAAAAAAAAGCAGTAATAATGGGGATTGAATCTAGTTGTGATGAAACTGCTGTATCCATTATTCAAGATAATGAAAGTGGAATTCCAAAAATTCTATCAAATATTATTTCAAGTCAATTTGATATACATAAGGAATTCGGAGGGATTGTTCCTGAGTTAGCAGCAAGATCACACATTGAAAAAATAGACCTAATTACAAATAAAGCTTTAAAAGAAAGTGGTATAAAATTAAATGACATTGATGCAGTTGCAGCTACTGCTGGTCCGGGTTTAATTGTTTGTTTGTCAGTTGGACTTAACTTTGGAAAGGCATTTGCCATTTCATTGGGAAAACCATTTATAGGAGTTAATCATCTTGAAGGACATGCATTAAGTCCTAAACTTAATTCAAAAATTGAGTATCCTTATTTACTTTTATTAATATCTGGAGGTCATACACAATATTTAAATGTTAAAGGTTTAGGAAAATACGAAAGACTAGGCACAACTATTGATGATGCTTTAGGTGAAGCTTTTGACAAAACTGCAAAGCTTCTTGGAATTGAATTTCCAGGAGGTCCAAAAATAGAAGAATTTGCAAAAAAAGGTAATCCTGAAAAATTTAAACTCCCTAAACCAATTATAAATAGAGGTGGATGTAATTTATCTTTTGCAGGTTTAAAAACTGCTGTCCTTAGAATAACAAAAAAAATTAAATCACAACAAGATAAATTTGATTTAGCTGCATCTTTTCAAAAAACAATCGAAGAAATACTAAAAGAAAAAACTAAAATTGCTTTTAATTTATTTAAGCAAAATAATAAATCTAAAAAAAATATATTTATTATAGCTGGAGGTGTTGCAGCAAATAAAGGAATAAGAAAAAACTTAGTAGAGTTAAGTAAAGAAAATAAATTTGAAAATGTTTTTCCAGATATTAATTTGTGTGGTGATAATGCGGCTATGATAGCAATGGTCGGTTTGGAAAAATATAAATTAAAAAATTTTGATACTTTAGAAATACCAGTAAATCCTAGATGGTCTCTAGACAAAGATGCGCTATTTCTAAAAGGATCAGGTTTAAAATTTTAAATTAATCTATTATCTAAACTTTGGTCCATGCATCCATATTGCTAAAGTTGCTCTATTCCCAGATGTTAATTTTTCGACTCTGTGATTTGTAAATGATGGAAAAACTACTGCACTTCCTGGTTCTCTAAATTCTTTACACTTAACTTCACCACCTTTAAATAAATATAAATCTCCTCCTTCAAATGGTCCTTCGGAAAGATTTAATAAACAAGTTAATTTTATATCTCTAATTGGAGATCTTGACTCAGCATCTACGTGCCAAGAATATTCTGTTCCAGTTTCATAAATATTATAATTCAATATTTTTTGAGAACTTAATTGAAATAAATCAAATCCAAAAGATGTATTATTAGCCTCTTGGCAGTATTGTAAAAATGGTATTATTAGTCTTTGTATAGATCCAAGCATCAGAAATTTTACATTTGAAGTTTTTTTTGCAGTTAGTGCTGGCAAATCACTTCCTGAAATAAAACTTTTATTAATTTGAAGATTTATTTCTTTAATTTGTTCCATTGAAAACAAATTTTTTCCATATGAATAAGTTGCTTCACGCATTTTTTAATATTATTTGTATCATATTAAAAAATATTTAAAATAAACTAAATGCATTACTGGTTATTAAAATCTGAACCAAATGTTTGGTCAATTAATAAACAAAAAGAAGATGGTAGATTCGGTACTGTTTGGGATGGTGTAAGAAATTTTCAAGCATCAAATAATTTAAAAAAAATGAAAAAAGGAGACCTATGTTTTTTTTATCATTCTAATATTGGAAAAGAAATTGTTGGAATTGTTGAAATAATTAAAACTGCATTTATTGATCCAAGCGATAAAAATGAAAGATTTGTTGCTGTCAAAGTAAAGTTTAAAAAAATGTTAAAAAACCCAGTTACCCTTGAAAAAATTAAAAAAAAAAGCTCTCTAAAACATCTTCCCCTTATAAAACAGAGCAGATTATCAGTAATGCCAATAGACACTAAAAGCTGGAAAATTATTTTGAAGATGGGTAGTATTAAATAAAAAACATGAAAAAAAGAAAAAAGAAAAAAAGTCGTAGAAAAAAGAAATCAAAAAAAAGAAAATCTTTTTCCAAAAAAAAGATAAAGAATAATAAAAAAAAGAAATCAAAAAAAAGAAAATCCTTTTCTAAAAAAAAAATTAAACAAAAGAATGAAAATAAAGAATTAATTTATAAAACTAAGAACGAATGGATCAAAAAAGCTTATATTGACAGATCTGGTTATGAGAAAAAGTATTCTCAATCATTAAAAGATAATGATGGTTTCTGGAAAAAAGAAGGAAAAAGGATTTCTTGGATAAAGCCATATACAAAAATAAAAGATGTTAAATACAGCAAATCTGATGTTCATATTAAATGGTTTTATGATGGTACATTAAATGCATCCGTAAATTGCATTGACAGACATTTAAAAAGAAATAAAGAAAAAACAGCAATTATTTGGGTTGGAGATGATCCAAAAGTTCAAAAAAAAATAACTTATAAACAATTGCATCAAGAAGTTTCAAAGGCAGCAAATGGATTGAAAGAACTGGGTATAAAAAAAGGCGATCGTGTAACAATATATTTAACTATGATACCTGAGTTAGCTTACACAATGCTAGCATGTGCAAGAATAGGGGCAGTTCATTCAATAATTTTTGGTGGTTTTTCGCCTGATAGTATAGCAGGAAGAATTAATGATTGTAAATCAGACTATGTTGTAACTGCAGATGAAGGTGTTAGAGGTGGAAAAATAATACCTTTAAAATCAATTACTGATGAAGCATTACTTAATTGCCCAAATGTAAAAAAATGTATTGTAGTTAAAAGAACTGGAAACAGGATAAATTGGGATGAAAGTAGAGATGTTTGGTATCACGAAATTATAAAAAAAGTTTCAAATGAGTGTGAACCAGAAGAAATGAATGCCGAAGATCCTTTATTTATACTTTATACTTCTGGATCTACCGGTAAGCCTAAGGGCGTACTTCATACAACTGGGGGATATATGGTTTATGCCTCAATGACACATCAATATATTTTTAATTATAAACCAAAAGACATTTATTGGTGCACAGCTGATATTGGTTGGATAACTGGCCACAGCTACATAATTTATGGTCCACTTGCTAATGGAGCAACAACAATAATGTTTGAAGGAATACCTACTTATCCTGATTCTTCAAGATGGTGGCAGATAGTTGATAAATATAAAGTAAACATATTCTACACTGCTCCAACTGCAATAAGAGCTTTGATGAGAGAAGGTAATAAACCAGTTAAAAAAACTTCAAGAAAATCTCTTAAATTATTAGGTACAGTTGGCGAGCCTATAAATCCAGAAGCCTGGCAATGGTATTATAAAACTGTTGGGGATTCTAGATGTCCTATTGTTGATACTTGGTGGCAAACAGAAACTGGTGGAATTTTAATAAGTCCACAGACGGGTGCTATAGATTTAAAACCTGGTTCTGCAACAAAGCCATTTTATGGAATAAAACCTGTTTTAGTTAATCAAGAAGGAAAGGTTCTTAAAGGAGAAGCTCAAGGAAGATTATGTATAGCTCAATCCTGGCCTGGACAAATGAGAACTGTTTATGGTGATCACAATAGGTTTATTGAAACTTATTTTTCCCAATTTGATGGTAAATATTTTACTGGCGATGGATGTAGAAGGGACAAAGATGGCTATTATTGGATAACTGGAAGAGTAGATGATGTAATTATTGTTTCAGGCCACAATCTTGGTACAGCGGAAATAGAAAGTGCTTTTGTTGCTCATCCAAAAGTAGCTGAGGCTGCTGTTGTAGGGTACCCGCATGATATTAAAGGTAATGGACTGTACTGTTATGTAACTTTAAATGCTGGAGAAGAACCTAACGGCGAATTAGAAAGAGATTTAAAACATTGGGTGAGAAGACAGATAGGGCCAATAGCTACACCAGATCTAATACAATTCTCGCCGGGACTTCCTAAAACCAGATCGGGAAAAATAATGCGAAGAATTCTAAGAAAGATTGCAGCAAACGAGCATGAGCAATTGGGAGATACAACAACATTGGCCGATCCTAGTGTTGTTGATAGCTTGGTTGAAAATAGAAAAAATATTTAAAAATTAATAATATCCTTAAATTCTTTTTTTACATTATCCCATTTTAATATCATTGAATTTAATACAATTTTTTTATCTAAAATTTTAAGTTCATCAGCAATGGGCGACCATTCGTACAATGACAAAGAGCTTTCAGTAAAAGGTAAATTTAAATGATATTCTTGCCAGTTAATTTTTTTTAGTCTTTCTTCAAATTTTCTTATTGAATTTTCTATAACATCTTGTGGCATTTGATTTTTTTTTTCTTCATCTAAAATTTCCTTATAAATTTCTATTGCATTTAATGTATGATCAATGTTTAAAATATTTTTTATATAAGAAATGCAATAAAAAATTAGATCTTGTAAAGCTATAGCATATATATTCCATTTTGCTTTATTTATTGATCCTAAAAAGATTTCATCATCAAACATTAAAACATATTTTGCTCCCATTCTTGTTTTAAGATATCCATATAATGTTTCCTGGGATACCCAGGCTGATTTTTTCTGGACAAAATTTTTTAAATCTGGAATGTTTTTAATTTTTTTTTTCGGTTTTAAAAAATTAAAAATAGGTCCTACATATTCTTTCAAATATTCAAGTTTTAGATCTCGAAGCCTAACTTTATATTTCATCACCATTTTGTGCTTTATTTTAATCTTTATATGTAAAAAAGCCTAATCATATTGATCTTTTTTAGGGTTCCATTATAGCACGAAATAAGTATGCTTCCGTTTTTTAACCTATAGGGAGGGAAAAAATGTCAAACAAGGAAAAACACTGGGAAAAAACTAAAAGCCAGATGATTATTACTCTGCTACTTTGGTTCTTTTTCGGTTATTTGATCTTCATGTTTGGTTCGAGCCTCAACTCAGCAAGTTTTCTTGGATATCCGCTAGCATACTATATGTGTGCACAGGGATCTATCGTTGCATTTGTAATAATTCTTTTTTGGTCTGCAAATAGACAAGAAAAAATTGATGAGGAATGTGGTTTCACCGAGAAGGGAGACGAATAATGTTTAAAGGAAAATTTATTGACAATTTACCTAAAATTTATGGAACATATACTGGTGGTTTCTTAATATTCATCATTTTGATGGCTATTGCAGAATCAGCAGGTATGACTGCCAAAACAATAGGTATTTTGTTCGTAGCTTTCACAGTTTTTATATATGCTCTTATTGGGTATTTATCTAGAACTGTACAAGTTGATGCTTACTATGTAGCTGGACGACAAGTTCCAACTGTCTTCAATGGTATGGCGACTGCAGCTGACTGGATGTCAGGTGCTTCGTTCGTAGCAATGGCAGGTGGAATTTATTTTGGTGGATATACATATATGGCGTTCTTGGTCGGATGGACTGGGGGTTATATATTAGTTTCATCATTGTTAGCTCCATATTTAAGAAAATTTGGTTGTTATACTGTGCCAGACTTTATTGGAACAAGATATGGTGGAAATCTAGCTAGATTCTGCGCTGTAGTTGTTTTAACTTTAGCTTCTTTCACATATGTGACAGCTCAAATTAACGCAACAGGAACAATTGCTGCAAGAGCACTTGGTATTCCATTTGAGTTAGGAGTCTGGGTTGGATTATTTAGTATATTGTTATGTTCAATGTTAGGTGGAATGAGAGCAGTTACTTGGACGCAAGTTGCTCAGTACATAGTATTGATTATAGCTTATCTACTTCCAATATTCTGGATTAGTAACAAAGGTGGTTACGGATTCTTTCCACATTTAATGTTGGGAGAAGAAGTTGCTAGACTTGGTGAACTTGAAGCTCAGTTTGGATTAGTAAAAAATGCTGCTGCAGATATTAAAGCTGCGGGCGTTCCAGGTGGATTAAAATCAATTGCACTTCCGCACTCTGAAGTACCTGCGGGTGGAATGGCTGCTTGGAAATTTATTTCATTAGCTTTATGTATGATGGTAGGAACAGCTTCTTTACCACACATTTTAATGAGATACTTTACAACACCTAGTGTAAAAGCTGCGAGAAAATCAGTTGCTTGGTCACTGTTCTTTATTGCATTACTTTACACATCAGCACCAATGCTTGCGACGTTATCTAAACTATCATTAATGGATCCAAATTTACCAACTGGTATTATTGGAAAAGAAATATCTGCTGTTATGGCAATTGATTGGGTTTCTGCATGGACTGCACAAAAACAAGCTTTCATTGCTGACTTTAACGGAGACGGAATTCTTCAATTAAATGAATGGTTCATGAGAGGTGACGTTGTTGTATTATCAACACCAGAAGTAGCTGGATTACCTTATGTAATTTCAGGATTAGTTGCTGCCGGAGGTATGGCTGCAGCGATGTCAACAGCTGATGGTCTTGTTCTTGCGATCGCAAATGCTTTATCACATGATATTTATTTCAAAATCATTGATCCAAAAGCAGACGTAAGAAAAAGATTAATCGTAGCTCGTGCACTTTTAGTCGTAATTGGAGCTCTTGGAGCTTACATTGCATCAATGAGGATCACTAGTATCCTTGGTGCAGTTGCTTGGGCTTTCGACTTTGCGATGTCTGGATTGTTCTTCCCACTTGTACTAGGAGTATGGTGGAAAAGAGCAACAAGACAAGGTGCAATAGCAGGTATGATTGCAGGTCTTGCATCAGGAACAGCTTATCTAATTTATGTATATCCTAAATTTATGGGTAACCCTGCATGGTTAGGTATTGACCACTTAAGATTCGGTATCATCGGAGCTAGTGTATGTCTAGTTGTTATGGTTGTCGTTAGTTTAATGACACCAGAGCCAGACAGTGCTACGCAGAAAATGGTAGACGAGCTTAGAGTACCAAGTGGTAGAACTATTCTTGGTAAACAACACTAAATAACTTTTTTTAAAGGGGCGATATTTTCGCCCCTTTAGTTTTCTTGATCAAAGTAAGATGAATATACCTTTATACGTCTATATAATCGATTATTTGCTGGGTGTTATCATGTACACTCTTATTGGTAGAACGGCTATGAATATCTTCCAAAAGGAGGACTCTGAGTTTTTCTTTATGAAAGTATTTGTTAAATTAACTAACCCAATTTTAAATTTATTTAAATTTATGACACCTAGTTTTCTGGTAAGAGCCATTGTTCCACTTTATATTGCTTGGTTTATATTCATGATAAGGTTTTATTTAATGCCTATAATGCTAGGATATGGTGAAATGGGTATGCTTTCTTTCCCATTAGATAGCGAAATTTCAAGAATAATATACGATTTATTTGGCAAAAAATAATTTTATTTTTAAAAAAAGTTGATACTACTTTATTGTCAACTTAAATGAATAAAATAAAAATTTCTCCATCAATATTATCTGCGGATTTTAGTCAACTTGGTAACGAAATAAAAAGGCTAGAAAAAGGTGGGGCAGATATGATTCATGTGGATGTAATGGATGGTCATTTTGTTCCAAATCTAACTATAGGACCGCCTGTTATAAAAGCTTTAAGGAAATACACAAGTATACCATTTGATGTTCATTTAATGATTAGTCCAGTACACAAATACATAAAAGATTATGCTGACGCAGGAGCAGATACGATCACTATTCATCCAGAGGCAACTGAAAATCTTAGCGAGTCAATAAAACATATAAAGCAATTAAAAAAAAGAGTTGGTTTATCATTAAATCCAAATACTAGCATAAATGTAATTTTAAATTATTTAGATCAAATAGATTTAGTTTTAATTATGAGTGTTTTTCCTGGATTTGGTGGACAAAAATTTATGCCAGAAGTTTTAGAAAAAATTAAAAAAATAAATCAAATTAAAAAAGAAAAAAAATTAAAATTTGATATAGAGGTAGATGGTGGAATTAATTTTTCTAATTCTAAAGTAGTTATAGAATCTGGAGCAAATATACTTGTTTCTGGTACAACTATTTTTAAAGAAAATAATGGAGATTTAAAAAAAAATATTGAAATATTAAGAATTGTCTAATCTAATGGTTTTAAGAAGTTCTTTTAATTTTATAAGAAAACTTTATCTAAATTCTTCATTTTATAATAAAAAAATATCTGAAATTGATGAAAAAACTTTAGATTACAGACCAAGCCTTAGCATTATAAGTTGTATAATAAAATATGAAAAAGAAAAAAATAAAATAGAAGATTATTACTTAAATTCTGTATGGGAAGACAAAGAAATTAATGAAAATGATTATAATAAATTACATAGTTTTTTTTGGTTATTTACTTTAGATCTCAAATCATCAAAAAAAATTATTCAATCAATAATAAAAAATTGGATTAAAAATAATCAAAATTATAATAGCAAGAATTGGGAAATTGATATTCTATCTAAAAGAATAATTTCATGGATCTCTAATTCAAAACTAACTTACGAAAACAGTGAAGAAGAATATAAAAAAAAATTTAATTTTCTGGTAAAAAAACAAATTAATCACTTAATTAATGAAATAAACAGATCTGAATTAGTTGATGATAAAATGATTGGATGTACTGCAGTAATTTTATCAGGTCTTTCCTATAAACATGAAAAATTTTTAAATTATGGTTTAAATTTATTAAAAAAAATAATCAGCTTCTCTTTTGATGCTGATGGATTTCCAAAATCAAGAAATTTAAGGCAACTTATTTTTTATCTAAAATATTTTGTTTTAATAAGAGAATTATTAAAAGAATCTCAAAATGAAATTCCTGAATATTTAAATGAGATCATATTATATTTGGGACAAGCATATAATTTTACTTGGGAATCAACAAAATTAAGTTTTTTATTTAATGGAAATCATGATGCTAATCATTCTGATTTTGACAAATATCTTCAAATACATGGTTATAAATTTAAAAATATTAACAATGAAATTGGTGGTTATGTAATATTAAAAAGTAAAAATATTTCTGTTGCTATGGACTTAGGAAATCCTCCAGAAAAAAAATTTTCAAATAACTATCAATCAGGAGTTCTATCATTTGAATTTATTTACAAAGGAAAAAAAATTATAACTAATTCAGGATATTTTCAAAATTTTAAACATCAACTTAATAATATTTCAAAATCAACTGCTACACATAATTCATTAGTTTTGGATAATAATTCTATTTGTAATTTTAAAAAAAATAGTTCTGGACAATCATTAATTGAAAAAAGTTTCAAAATTTTAAACAAAGATATAATTTGTGAAAAAAATATTTGGAAATTAAAAGGTGCTCATGATGGATATCAAAAAAAATACGGTGTAATTCACGAAAGAGAGGTAGAATTTTTATTAGAGACTCACAAAATAATTGGTAAGGATAAATTAATTAAAAAGAAAAATTTTAAATCAACTAATTTTGAAATTAGATTCCACCTATCTCCGTATGCAAAAGTAACAAAAACACAAGAAGGAAAAGCAATTTTAATTGAAATGGAAAACTCTGGTTGGAGATTTTTATGTAAAGATCATTTAATTGATGTTGAAACTGGTTTATATTTCGGTAAAAAAAATTCTTTTTCTGAAAATCAAAATATATTTATTTCAGGAATTACAAAAAATGAAGATCAAATAATTAATTGGGAACTAAGTAAAATATAATGAAAAATATAAAAAGAGCGTTAATTTCAGTTTCAGACAAAAGTAATCTTAAAACATTAATAAAAACTATGAAAAAATACAATATAAAGCTCATTAGTTCAGGAGGTACTTTTAAAAAAATTAAAAAATTAGGATTTAAATGCAGCGAAATATCAAAATATACTAATTCTCCCGAAATTTTAGATGGAAGGGTTAAAACCTTGCACCCAAAAATATATGCTGGAATTTTAAGTAAAAGAAAAAATAAAAATCACAAATTTCAGTTAAAAAAACATAAATTTGAAGAAATTGATTTAATTATAGTAAATTTTTATCCTTTTGAAAAAATAAGTGAAAAAAATAATAGTCATAAAAGAATTATTGAAAACATTGATATTGGTGGACCAGCAATGGCTCGTGCAGCTGCAAAAAACTATAATGATGTAACTATTATTACAAGTCCTACTCAATATGACAATTTGATTAATCAGTTAAATAAAAATAGAGGTTCTACAACTTTAGAATTTAGAAAAAAAATGTCAGAAGAAGCTTTTGTGGAAACAGGTTATTATGATTCTTTAATAACAAATTATTTAAATAAAAATTCTAAGAATAGATTTCCTAAAAAAAAATTATTTCATGGAAATTTAATTGAAGAATTAAGATATGGTGAAAATCCTCATCAAATAAGTGCAATTTATTCTAATAAAAAAGATTTAAAAATAAAACAAATCCACGGAAAAAAACTTAGTTACAATAATTACAATGATATTTTTTGCGCATTAAAAATATCAAAGTCACTACCTAAAAATAAAGGAACAGTAATTATAAAACATACAAATCCGTGTGGTGTATCAATAAATAATGATCATGTTAAAAGTTATAAACTCGCATTAAAATCTGACCCTGTAAGTGCTTTTGGTGGAATAGTTTCATGTAATTTTAAAATAAAAAAAAAACTAGCTATCGAATTAAATAAAATATTTCTTGAAATAATTATAGGAAATGGAATTGAAAAAAATGCACTTAAAATTTTAAAAAAGAAAAAAAACTTAAGAATTATTGATGCAAATAATCTTAATTTAAAAAATACTGAAAATTTTTTATCAAATTTTAATTCTATATTGGTTCAATCATCAGATACTAAAGTTTTTTCGAATAAAGACTTTAAGATAGTTTCAAAATTAAAACCTAACAAAAAAACCTTGAAAAATTTAATCTTTATTTTTAATGTATGTAGGTATGTTAAATCAAATGCTATTGTATTGGGAAAAGATGATGCTACTGTTGGAATTGGATCAGGACAACCAAATAGACTTGATAGCTGTAAAATTGCAATAAACAAAATGAAAAAATTTCAAAAAAATCACACTGATGATGAAATTATAGCTGCTTCAGATGCTTTCTTCCCATTTGTCGATGGAATTGAAAGTTTAGTTCAGGCCGGTGTTACAGCCATAATTCAACCTTCTGGATCTATTAGAGATAAAGAAATTATTAAATTTGCAAATAAAACAGGAACCATTCTTGTATTTTCAAAAACAAGACATTTTAATCATTAACTATCTGATCAATTTTAGCTGCAAGTATAAAGTCATTCTCTGAAAGACCTTCTATTGCATGAGTCATAATAATAATTTTTGCATAACCCCAGCCAAAAGAAATATCAGGATGATGATTTTCTTTTTCTGATATTTCACCAACTTTATTTACAAAATTCTGACTTTGAAGAAAATTTTTAAATTTAAAATTTTTCTCTAAAAAATAATTTTTTTTATCATTAGGTTTTACATACCATCCATCAACTTTTTTTTGATATTTGTGTATCTCAGCAATATTTAATGGTGGCAAACCCCCTTCACATGGTAAACATTTTTTTTTTGTTAATTCGCTCATAATAATTTTATAAAAATTTAATTATAACTATAAATATAATAATTAAAATTAATATTAAAAATTTTTTTAAAATTTTTTTATTAAAGTATAACATTAAATCAATTGGCAAATAATATTTATTCGGCAAATCAAATTTAGAACAATGAATATCTATCCAATTTGTATTAGCAAAAGAGAATAAAAACTTAAAATTTTTTTTTGCTAACCATTTTCCATCTATATCGTTACCAAATGGTCCAGCGGAATGTAAAGGGAAAGAATGTTTAATTTTTTTATTTTCTAGTGATAATATTCTATTATTATATTTTGTGTGCACGTTAGCTCCGCAGACTAGCTTGTATGAATTATAATTTTCATTGTTTATTATTTTTTCAAAAATTTCATTTTTATAACATTCTACTGATAAATATTCTGGAAAAATATTGTTTTTAAAAAGTTCAGAAAGTATTTCATAATCATAATTTTCAGTATCTATTTTTATATAATATGGATTTCCATGTTTTTTTATAATTTCAATTAAATTTTTACTAGGAAGCTTAGTTTTGATAAAATGATCTCTTAATTCTGGTTTTGGTATGGGAAATTGACTTAAAATATTTTTGTTTTTGTGTATAAAAAATTCTTTATCTAAGTTTCCTTTGTCGGTAGTTATTATAAAATTTTCAACAATTAATTTTTTTTTTAAAATTTCTTTATTAAATTTATTTGTTATTTCTTCACAAAATTTTGGAATCGCTTCCACAGCAATAACAAGATCGGATTTCAAAAGATAATATGGAATATTGTCGCCATTACCAGAGCCAAGATCGTAAATTATTTTTTTCATATTTGGAGCGGGCAATGGGACTTGAACCCACGACCTTCTCGTTGGCAACGAGACGCTCTACCACTGAGCTATGCCCGCTTGTAAAAAACAATTATAGATAGCGGGTTTTAGAATTGTAAGCAATAATAAAAATTTTAAAATTTAAGTCAAACTGTGTCCCACGGTTTGATCAAAACGTTGAAAAAGTAAAAATTATGTATTATTTTTTTTTATGCAAAAAAAAAATAATCTTCCTTCTATTTTGCCTGTTTTTCCTTTATCCAACTTTATTATTTTTCCAAATACTACTGTTCCATTAAATATTTTTGAGCCAAGATATATTCAAATGATTGATGACTCTATGAAAGGAAATAGAATGATTGGAATGATCCAGCCTAAAAACGAAGGTAAAAAAATACCAGATTTATATGATATTGGATGTATGGGTAAAATTACTAGTTTTAATGAAACAGACGACGGTAGGTACATAATTCTTCTTAATGGTATTATTAGATTTAAAATAAAAAAAGAAGTCGAAAGTAAAAAACTTTATAGAAATTATAATGTGAGTTATGAAGATTTTATTGATGATTTAAACAAAAAAAAAGATGATTTAAAATTTTCTGATTTAGAAATTATCTTTAAAGATTATAAATCATTATTTAAAAAAAAAGGTTATGAAATAAATTGGAAAGAACTTGAAAAACAAAGCATGGATCAAACTATAAATGCACTTTCGATGGCATCTCCTTTTTCACTAGAGGAAAAACAAATTTTACTTGAATGTAACGATTTGATTTTAAGAAGAAAAAAATTAGAAGAAATATTAAAGACTTATATTTTTGATAATTTTAGCAACACAACTATACAATAATTAAAATCTAAAACCTTCGTCAGCAAACTTTTTAACATATTTTGTAAACGTTTTGTTATGTCCAACAAATTTAAATAATTCTCTAGAATAATTATTTCCATAATTATTCTCAAATTTAAAAAATTCATGAATAAAATCTATTCCTAAAGAAAAAATAAAATTTAAATGTTTTGTTTTTGATTGAAAATCTTTGAGTAAAGATTTATCTAAAGTCAAACCAAGTTCCAATCTGGAATCAATTAACTCAGACAACATTTGAACATCTCTAAGAATCATATTAAATCCCTGCCCAGCGAGAGGATGGATTTGATGTAAATTTTGTCCAAAAGATAAAATATTATTATGAAAATAATTGTTTTGGACAGAAAATTTTAATACAAATTTTTCAAACTTACTAAAAGATTTGATATTATATTTATTATTATAATTTGTAATAAGATCTTTAATATTTTGTTCTGATTTAATATTTTCATTTTCTAAAATAGAAAAAACAATAGATGTTTCAGTTTTTGAGCAAGGCAAAAAGGCAATTGGACCTATTTTGCTAAATATTTGTGTAGCATTATTATTAATACATTTTTTATGTTTCAAAATACACGTATATGCAGTGCTATTATAATTTTTATAAATTTTATTATAAAAAAAATTGTTAAAAATTGGATTTTTAGATTCTGAATTAATTATTAAATTATAATCTTTTTTATTTAGAATTGATTTATAAGAGGATTGTTTTATTTTTATTTTTTTAAAATATTTATTTTTTTTTAAGCTATTATTAACTAAATTAAAAATATCTTTATATTTTACAATTGAAAATAATAAATTGTTTTTTTTATTAAAATTTATTATTTCATTATTTATGTCAAATTCACTAAAAACTTTTATTTGGTTAATTGGCCAAGAAAATTTTTTTATATCGAGGATTTTGTTATTAAAAAAATCAAAATTGTTCTTTGTAATTCCTATAGTTCTGGAGGTCATCTTATTAAACCTCTCTAATCCTGAATAAAGATCAACTTTGATTTTTTTATTTACTAAATTTTTTGCCAAAACTAGATTAGTTAGCCCATTTCCTATTAAGCAAATTTTCATAAACAAAAATTAATTTTAACAATAATTATTAAATGATACAAAGTAACAAATAAGATTTATAATAAAATGAATATAAATTATATTACACAAAAAGTTTTTAATTTTATTGTAAAAAGAATAGTTGAATTAATTGGTATTTTCTTAGCTGTTTTATCAATATTATTAATAGTTTCATTAATAAGCTATTCTCCTGAAGATCCAAATTTCATATTCCCTAAAGAGACCAAAATCGAAAATATATTAGGATATAAAGGAAGTGTTATCTCTGATATTTTTTTTCAATCAATTGGATTAATTTCTTTTTTAATTTCGTTCACTTTGTTTTTTACAGGTATTAATATTTTCAAAAACAAAAAAATTTTACTGATTTTAGAAAATTTTTTCTTTGTTGTTTTATATTCTATTTTTGGATCATTATTCTTTTCAGTATATTATTCTGAATCTTTTTGGTTAACAATTAACGGCAATGGAGGTTTTATTGGAAATTTCCTTCAAGATAGTTTTTTATTCTCTTTAATAAAAGTAAATGAAAATATTTCTTACTATGTAATTTTATTTATTACTTTAATTGGATTTTTATTAAGTATTAATTTTAATATAAAAAAATTTTATAATTTCTTAAAAAAAATATTTATTATTTTAAAAATAAAAAAAATAAATAATAGAAATTTTGATGAGAAAACAATTGATAATTTTAAAGACAATAACATGCCAGAAAAAACTTTGGTACAAGAAGATTTTCAATTTGAAAATAATGTCCAAAGTACAAAAATAATTAAAAAATTTAAACTTCCATTAGTTGATTTTTTAAAAGAACCAACAAAAAGTGAAAGGGACAAAGATAGGTCTGCTGAAAAAATTGATGAAAGTTTTTTAGAAAAAATCCTATTAGATTTTGGTGTTGAAGGAAAAATAAAAAAAATTAATCATGGCCCAGTAGTTACTTTACATGAATTTGAACCTGCTGCTGGTGTCAAGGTTTCAAAAATAATTAATCTCTCAGAAGATATAGCTAGAAATACAAGTTCTGAGTCTGCTCGTATATCTACAATACCTGGAAGAAATACAATTGGTATTGAAATTCCAAACTCATCGAGAGAAAATGTTTATTTAAGCGAAATTATATCTAATTCTTCGTTTAATAAAAAAGATATTAAACTTCCAATTTCACTTGGAAAAAATATTTCTGGAATTCCTTTAATTGGTGACTTAAGTTCTATGCCTCATTTGCTGATTGCTGGTACAACAGGTTCTGGGAAATCTATATGCATAAATACAATTATATTATCTTTGTTATATAAACATCCTCCAAACAGATGTAAGTTTATTTTGATTGATCCAAAGATGCTTGAACTTTCAACTTATGAAGGAATTCCTCATTTATTATGTCCTGTGATAACAGAACCTAAAAGGGCAGCCTCAGTTTTGGGTTGGGTTGTTAAAGAAATGGAAAATAGGTACAAACTGATGACTAAAGTAGGTGTAAGAAATATTGATGGATATAACTCTAAACATAAGCTTGCAATGCCTTACATAGTTGTAATTGTTGATGAAATGTCTGATTTAATGCTTGTGGCTGGAAAGGAAATAGAAGGATATATTCAAAAACTCTCTCAAATGGCAAGAGCTGCAGGGATTCACATTATAATGGCAACACAGAGACCCAGTGTTGACGTTATAACAGGAACAATTAAAGCAAATTTTCCTACTCGTATTTCTTTCCAAGTTACTTCTAAAATTGATAGTAGAACAATACTTGGTGAACAAGGTGCAGAGCAATTACTAGGTAAAGGAGATATGCTATACATGACTTCAGCAAATAAGATTGTTAGAATTCACGGACCATATGTATCTGAAACAGAAATAGAGAAAATAAATAATTTTCTGAGATCTCAAGGTGAACCTGATTATGTTGATGAAATATTAAACTTTGCTGATGAAAAAGAAAATAATACTAATTTATTAGAAGATGGTGATAAAGATGAATTATATTCTAATGCATTGGATTTAGTAAAATCTGAAGGCAAAGCTTCAACTTCATTTTTACAAAGAAAACTTCAGATAGGATATAATCGTGCTGCAAGGATTATTGATATGATGGAGGCAGAAGGTGAGGTAAGTAAAGCCAATCATGTGGGTAAAAGAGAAATTCTTAAGTGAAAAAATTATTATTTTTAATAATTTTAATTATAAATTTTTATAGTCCAGCATACGGGTCAATTAAAGAAAAAATTTTATATAATTTTGAAAAAATAAATAACTTAAGTTTTAATTTTAAACAAACGATTGATGGGAAAACAGAAGCAGGAAATTGTATAATTAAATATCCAAAAAAAATTTATTGTTCTTATAGCTCCAAAAATAAAAGAATTTTAGTTTCCAATGGTAAAGCAGTAGTTATTAAAAGTAAAATGAGTAATCAATATTTCTTATATCCTATAGAAAAAACTCAACTTAACATAATTCTTGATAAAAGATACTTAATAAATGAAATAAAAAAACTAGAAGGAAGATCTATTAATGATAAATACTATAATTTTTCATTAGAAAACAAAAATAATGTGGTAAATATTTTTTTTGATAAAAAAACCTACAATTTGATTGGTTGGCAAATGGAAGACATATATCAAAATCTTGCAGTTACATATATATTTGATATTGAAATAAATAAAAGTATAAAAGAAAAAATTTTCTTACTCCCTCAAAGAAATTAATTTTAATTCACAGTAATAGTTTCTGATTTAAAAATTTTCATACCTCTTGATAAATAATTTTTTAGTGCATGTTTATGATCTAATGAACAGGTATGCACCCAAACTCTTTTTATTCCTAAAATAAAAGATTTTTTAATTGCTTCTGACAATAAAAAACCTCCATAATTTCTATTAAAATAATTTTCTAAAATTCCAAAATATGCAATTTCACATTCTAAGTTATTAAAATTAATAATTTTTTCAAAATAACCAACTAGTTCTTTTTTTTCTTTTAAGATATACGTTTTGACATTTGGATTATTAATATAATTAATCCATTCTTTATCAGTCCATAAAAGTCTATCTATCCATCTATGTTTTTTACCGATTTGCTTATAAAAAAATCTATTTAATTGAAAATCTGGAGGATCAACTAGATCTATTTTGCATTCTTTGCTGGGTTTATTAACTTCTATTAAATCTTTTATACTTTTTATTTCCAGGTACTTCCTGTCTACATTTGTTGTCACTCTACCATTTTCCCAACTTTTTCACCTCCAAACAAATGAAAATGTAAATGTGGAACCTCTTGCCCTCCGTCTTCGCTTATATTTGCTAATGCTCTATAGCCTTTGCCTGTATCAACTGAAATTCCAAGTTTTTTAGCTACAGTATTTATACCTTTTAACAATCCAACCATCTCTTCAGAAGGAGCATTCTGGCTAAAATCATCAAGATCAATATATTTTCCTTTAGGTATAACTAATGCGTGAATTTTTTTTTTTGGATTTATATCATAAAAAGATAAGACGAATTCATCTTCATAAATTTTTTTACAAGGTATTTCTCCTCTTAGAATTTTTGCAAAAATATTATTATTGTCGTAGCTCATTTTTTTCTTTTATTTAATTCTTCCATTACCTTTTCAATTTTAACATCATTCGCTTCTAAATACATTATCAAATGATAAAAAACATCTGCTGCTTCATGAATTTTATTAGTATTCTTTTCCACAGCTTCGATTAGCTCATTAATTTCTTCTAAAACTTTATTTTTGCTAAAAGATTTGTTGCTCAACAACTTATTTGTATAAGACCCCTCTACTGGTGTATTTTTTCTCTCTCTTGCAAGTTTAAACAGGCTTTCTAATGTATTAAGCATATTAAATCCTAACAGGTATTCCTTTTGAGTCCAAATATTCTTTAGCTTCTTTAACAGAATATTTTCCATAGTGGAATATTGATGCAGCCAAAACAGCACTCGCATTTCCAAGTTTTATTCCGTCAACCAAATGATCTAAATTTCCTACTCCGCCTGATGCTATAACTGGAATATTTACTTTTGACGATATTTTAGACATTAATTCAATATCATAACCAACTTGTGTTCCATCTCTATCCATAGATGTAACTAATAATTCACCAGCACCATTTTCTTCCATTTTTTTTGCAAATTCTATTGCATCTATTCCGGTATTATTTCTTCCTCCGTGGGTAAAAATTTCCCATTTATCAAAATTTTTTTTTGCGTCTATTGCAACAACAATACATTGTGATCCAAATTTTTTAGAACTCTCAAGTACCACTTCTGGTTTTTGAACTGCGGCAGTATTTATTGAAACTTTGTCGGCACCACAGTTAAGTAATTTATTAATATCATCAACACTTCTAACTCCACCTCCAACAGTTAGTGGCACAAAACATTTCTTAGAAGTCTTTTCGACAACATCATAAATAATATCTCTATTTTCATTTGAAGCTGTAATATCTAAAAAACAAATTTCATCTGCTCCACCATCACTATAAATTTTAGCCTGTTCAACAGGATCGCCTGCATCTTTCAAATCAATAAAGTTAATACCTTTCACAACACGACCATTCTTGACATCTAAACAAGGTATTATTCTATTTTTAAGCATCTATTTCTTTAACTAGTTCATCTAATTTAATATCACCATCGTATATAGCTTTGCCAACTATTATACCTTCAATATTTTTATTTAAATTTTTTGCTTTTTTTATGTCATTAATCGAAGAAACTCCTCCTGAAATAATTACAGGACAATTAGATTTATTTGCAACTTTTGCTGTTTCTTCAAAATTAGGACTTTGTTTAGTACCATCTCGATTAATATCCGTATAAATCAATCTACTAGCACCATAATCGTTCACTTCTTTTAAAAAATCTAAAGTTAATTGGTTAGAATTTTCTTTCCATCCTGACACTGACAAATATCCATCTTTAGCATCTAAGCCTAAAGCAATTTTGTTTGGAAACTTTTGACAAGCTTCTTTTAAAAAATTTTTATCTTTTATTGCGGCACTTCCTAAAATAACCTTTTCAACACCAACATCAGTGTATTTTTGAATACTTTCAAAGTTTCTAATACCGCCACCAATTTCTATTTTAAGATCAAATTTACTAACTATTTCTTGAATAATATCTAAATTAACAGTTTCTCCTGTTAAAGCTCCATCTAGATCAACAATATGTAAATTTTTAAAACCGTGATCTTTATATTTACCAGCCTGATCAATTGGAGATACCGCATATTCAGTTTTATTGTCAAAGTCTCCTTTGATTAATCTTACACACTTTTTATCTTTAATATCTATTGCTGGAAATATTTTCATTTTATAAATTTATAAAATTATCAATTATTTTAAGTCCAACTTTATCACTTTTTTCAGGGTGAAATTGGGTTCC
>CACAMG010000003.1 GCA_902533585.1 uncultured Pelagibacteraceae bacterium | reverse complement strand
GAAGTAATTGTTGTTTTGCCTGTTCCCTGGCCTCCACCAATTCCGACTATAAAAGGTTTTTTATTTTTTGCTTTTGATTTAATCCAAAAACTAACCGGAATTAGAAAAGATTTAATCATCTTTTTTTTGTTTTTAAATTTATCTTTTTTAGTTTCTTGCGATTTTATAAATTTAAAACAATCTTTGTTAATTTTGCTATAACAATCAGAAAAAGATTGCATTAATTTATTGTTTTTTTTGGTCTAAAGGATGATTTTGGCCATCATTGACCTGAATATTATCATATGCAAAAGGATCAACGCCTTCCACACAAGAAATATTTATCATATAAATTTTTGGGTTGCTTCTTGGATTTGCATGAGTATGGATTCCACATTTTGAACAAAAAAAATGTTTTGCTGTATTTGAATGAAATTGATAAAGTTTTAATTGATCTTGTCCTTTAATAATCTTCAAATCTTCTGGACCAACAAATGACATAACAAATCCCTTTCTTTTACAAATTGAACAGTTGCATCTAATAACTTTCTCAAATTTTTCTGGAACTTTAACTTCTGCTTCCACTTCTCCACAATGACATGTTAATTTTTTCAATTTACTCCTTTAGAATTACGTTTAAATTTTGGTATACGATTATCAAGTTTATAGTAGTCCATTCTCCCTTTTACAAATATATTCGCTATTGTTTTAAGTTTAATAGTTTTGCTAAACATTCCAGCGGCAATTGAAATATTTTTTGCTCCTATTATTTTAAAAAATATGCTTGCACCACATCTTCTACAAAAACCTCTCTTTGCTTTTTTTGAAGATCTAAACCATTTTAATGTTGTGCTTTTTATAAATTTAATATTCTGTTCTTCAACATTTGTATACGCTGCATAATTACCATGGGTTTTCATGCATTGAATACAATGGCAGTTTTGAATGTTTCTATGAAGTCCATTGGTCTTTAGTTGTATACCCCCACAGAGACAGCTTGCTTTAAGAGATAGTTCTTTCATATTTGGTATGGAGTTAGACTACCTTTGGTTAAAGTTATCCACAATAGTACAAAATATAGTTTTAATGTTCTCTTTTTGATTCACTTTTGATTCACTTCCAGACTCAAAATACAACCTGGTTGACACTATTGAACAACTTGTATATTAATGAGAACAAAAGAAGAACATTTATGAAATTAACAGTGCCATATTATTTGCATAAAGCTGGAGCAGGTTTTCCTTCACCTGCTACTGACTATCTCGAAGAAGATATCGATCTAAATGTTCATTTAATCAAAAATGTTCCAGCAACTTTCATCATCAGAGTACAAGGCAAATCAATGACTGAAATTGGAATCAATGATGGTGATCTATTAGTTGTCGATAAAAGTTTAAATCCTAAAAATTTTTCAACAGTAATTGCAAATGTACATGACGAATTAGTTGTTAAAAGCTTTGTTCAGGACAAAGATAAAAAATTTTTAACGTCTGGTTCTAAAAATTTTGAAGATCGAATTTTAATTAATAAAGAAGAAGATGTTTTTATCTGGGGAGTTGTAACCTATGTCATCCACTCAATATACTAAAAAAATAGCTTTGATAGATTGTAATTCTTTTTACGTTTCTTGTGAAAGGTTATTTAATCCTAAAATTAGAAAAAAACCTGTCGTGGTTCTGTCTAACAATGATGGTTGCATCATATCTAGATCTAATGAAGCAAAAACTTTAGGTATTAAAATGGGCGAACCTTACTTTAAAGAAAAAGATATAATTGTTAAAAATGGTGTTCAGGTTTTTTCTTCTAACTATTCTTTATATGGAGATATATCAAGAAGAGTTATGAGGACTCTTAAACGCTTCAATTCAGATATAGAAATTTACTCAATTGACGAGGCATTTTTAGATCTATCAAATTTCTCTGACAATGAAATTGAAAATGTAGGACATGAAATTAGAAGCATAGTTTTAAAATGGACTGGCATACCAACAAGTATTGGAATCGCAAAAACTAAAACATTAAGCAAAGTCGCAAACCATATTGCTAAAAAAAAAACAATCTGGTGTTGTTAGCTTAATAGGAATTGAAAATATTGACCCAATACTAGAAAAAGTAGAAATCAATGATGTGTGGGGAGTTGGTAAACAATTAACAAAATTTTATCATCAAAATGGAATTTATAATGCGAAACAATTAAAAAATAAATCTAACACATGGATTAAAAAAAGTGCTAATGTTTTAAGTTCAAGAACAGCAATGGAGCTTAGAGGTGTTTCTTGCATTGGTTTAGAAACAATCAGCTCCAAAAGAAAAAGTTGTGTTGTCTCTCGTTCATTTGGACAAAAAGTAGAAAAATTTCAAGAACTAAGAGAAGCAATATCAGGGTATTCATTAAATGCTTCAGAAAAAATTAGATCTGAATCTTTGGTTGCAAAATCAATAACTGTTTTTGTTAGAACAAGTCCTTTTCAAAATCTTTATGGTTTTTATTCAAATTCAAAAACAATTGATTTTCCAATAGCAACTAATAACAGTATTGAAATAGTTAAATCAGCTCTTAATGCTTTGGAAACTATTTTCAAAAATGGATACCGTTATCAAAAAGCAGGAGTAGTTTTGTCTCATCTATCAGAATCCACTAGTAAAAAAAATTTATTTTCTTGCGATAAAGATGAAAAAATAAATAATTTAATGAAATCTATTGATAATACAAACTATAAATATGGTAGATCAACTTTAAGTCTTGCAAGTGCTGGTGTTAGTAAAAGATGGAGTTCAAAAAGACAGCATTACTCAAAAATAGATACTGCTGATTTTTATTATCTACCAACGATAAAAGCTTAGTTAATTTATACAGTATTAATCTTAACGCCTTTTAATAGAAAATCTGATATCTGATTTGCAACCATTTCAGCTACCACTATTGAAGCTTCAGTTGTTGATGCTGCTATATGTGGAGTTAAAATTACTTTTGGATTGTTAAATAGAATATTTTCTTTAGCTGGTTCTTTTGAAAAAACATCTACTGCAGCACCGGCAATAAGATTTTCATTTAGTGCATCATTTAAATCTTTTTCATCAACAATATTACCTCTTGCAGCATTAATTATATAAGCTGTCGATTTCATTTTCTTGTAATGTTCTTTAGTGATTAGCGGCATTCCATCCTTGGGGGCTTTACAGTGAAAGCTGATAATATCACTCTTGCTTATCAATTCTTCAAAGCTTGTATTTTCTACATGTGGGTAATCTTTCTTTCTGGATTCTAGAGATTTTGAATTAACCAATATTTTCATGTCAAAACCTTTAACAAGCTTACTCAGTCTTACTCCTACATTTCCAAAACCTACTATGCCTAATGTTTTTTTTGAAAGCTCGGCACCTTTAATATTTTTTTTCTCCCATTGCCCTTTATGAGTTGTATCATTTGAAAAAGGAATTTTTCTTAGAACCGACATTATTAATGCAAATGCATGTTCTGCTGTTGCGTTAGCATTTCCACCAGGAGTATTCATAACAATCATATTTTTTTCTTTAGCGATTGTCACATCTATATTATCTACGCCAGCACCGGCTCTGCCTATTACTTTTAAATTTTTTGCAGCTTCGATAATTTTTTTAGTAACTTTTGTGGCTGATCTAACAACCATTCCATCGTATTCTGGAATAATTTTAACAATTTCGTCTTCTGATAAACCTGTTTTTACATCTACTGTAATATTATTTTTTTCAAAAATTTTTTGAGCAACTTTGCTCATTGAATCTGAAATTAAAACTTTAGGCATTATTTTTTACCAAATGATATGCCCAATCTACCCAAGGCAGCAATGCTTTCATATCATTATTCTGTACTGTTGCACCACCCCATATCCTAAGACTAGGAGGAGCTTTAGCATAACCATTGATATCATTAGCAACTCCTTCTTTTTTGAGCGTTGAAACAATTTTTTTAACTGTTTCTCTTTGTTTTTCTTCATCAAAATTATTAAACCATTCGTCTTTAATTGAAAGAGTAATGCTAGTAGCAGATCTTGAATTTTTATCTTCACACATAAATTTTATCCATTCACTTTTATTTACCCATTCTTCTACTATTTTAAGGTTTGTGTTTGAAATTTTTATTAGTTCTTTTGAACCACCTATGGAATCTACCCACTTTAAAGCATCCAAAACATCCTCAACACAAATCATAGAAGGGGTGTTGATAGTGCTTCCTTCAAAAATTCCTTTAATTAATTTTTTTTTATTTGCTATTCTAAATAGTTTTGGAATTGGCCAAACAGGTACATAAGTTTCTAATCTTTCAACCGCTCGAGGTGATAAAGCTAACATGCCATGTGAGGCTTCACCACCTAAAACTTTTTGCCATGACCAAGTAATCACATCAAGTTTTTTATAGTCCATTTCCATTGCAAAAATACCCGAAGTAGCATCACAAATAGTTAATCCTTTTCTGTCTTCTGATATCCAATTAGCGTTAGGAACTCTAACTCCTGATGTTGTACCATTCCATGTAAAAATTACATCATTGTCAAAATTTACTTTGCTTAAATCAGGAAGTTTTCCGTAATCAGCTATATGACTATTTACGTTTTTGATTTTTAATTGATCAATTACGTCTGTTACCCAGTCTTTTCCAAAATTCTCCCAAGCTAAAATATCAACTCCCTTCGATCCTAATAAAGACCAAAGTGCCGCTTCCAAAGAACCAGTATTTGATCCTGGCATAATTCCTAAAAGATAATCATCTGGCAATTTTAACAATTGTTTTGATTTTACTATTGCCTCATTCAGTTTATCTTTGCACTCTTTAGATCTATGTGACCTTCCAACTGGCGATTCTTTCAAAGCATCAATATTCCAGCCTGGACGTTTCGCGCATGGTCCACTTGAAAAATTGTTGTTCTGTGGTTTGAGTGTTGGTTTTTCCATAAAAACGATTTTTTTAACCTATAACGATAAAAAATATTTTTAAAAGCTTTAGTTTTATTTTATTCAAATTCATATGCGACCAAACCGTCCAATGGTTTTGGATCAAACCAAGTTGATTTTGGTGGCATAGTTAGCCTTTTATCTGCAAAATTTATTATATCTTCCATCTGAGTAGCAAATAATGCAAAACCAACTTTCGCTTCTCCAGAATTAACTTTTTTTTCAATACCTTCTAAACCGTGAAATCCTGCAATAAAATCAATTCTATTGTCATATCTTGGATCTCCGATTCCTAAAATAGGTTCTAACAAATAGTAGTGTAACAAATTTATATCTAAATTAATAATGTGAAATAAATTTTGATGAGGTTTTTCTTTAAGTTCTAAAGAATACCATTGTTTTTCTAAATACATTCCAAATATTTGTGATTTTTCTGGTTTGAATGAAGAACTTTGTTTTTCCACTTTAAATTTTTTTTTAATTTCTTTAATAAAATCTTTAGGTGAATAACCATATAAATCTTTTATAAGTCTATTATAATCAAGTATTCTTGCCTGACTTTTGGGGAAAATTGCTATCATAAAAAAATTGTAAGCTTCCTCGCCAGTATGATTGGGGTTTTGGTGTTGTTTAAATTGTGAAAGTTTTAACAAAGCTTCCATTCTGTGATGACCATCGGCAATATAAATTCTATTTATGGAATTAAATAATTCAGAAATTTTTTCAATTTTATTTTTTGCATCAATCACCCACATCTCATGCTTACATCTATCCATGCCTTTAAAAGAATATATTGGGGAACTAAGTAACTCATTTTCTATTAAATCATTAAGCTCTTTATTATCGGGATAAACCGCATATATAGGCCCTATTTGTGCATTTAGATTTTCCATTTGTTTCATTCTTTTTTGAGATCTTTCAAAAAAAATTTCTTCGTGACCTCGAATATGCAAATTATCATAAGCAGATAATTTCGCAGTTCCAACTATTCCAACTTGTTTGAAGTTTTCTTTAGAAATTCTATAAATATAAAAAGAAAAGTTTTTTTCTTTTGTTATTATTGATTTTTCTTTCATTAATTCAAATTGTTCTTTTGATTTTTTTTTATTTTCCGCATTAAAAACACTTAGATAGCTCCACGGATTTTTCTTCAGATGATTTTTTTGCATATCTTCAGATAAATGATCTGTGCTTGCTATCGTAACTGAAGAAGCATTTTCTTTTTTAGGTCTTAAAGCCTTAAACGGATTTATAAAATACATATTGAGTGCTCTTCAATCTTGTAGATTTAACTTATTCCTTATTAAGCAATTTTAGGTAATTTTTCCAATGCTGAATTTACTTCTGCCTCATTATATTTATCATCGGAAAGTTTGTTATTAAAATAATCACCGTAAGCTTGCATATCAAAATGACCGTGACCACACAAATTGAAAAGAATTGTTTTCTTTTCTCCATTTTTTTTACACTCGAGCGCTGCATCTATTGCTCCTTTTACAGCATGAGTAGCTTCAGGAGCCGGAACAATTCCCTCGGTATTTGCAAATTTTACACCCGCATCGAAGCATTCTTTTTGACCAAAAGCTTTAGCTTCAATAACTCCTATATCTACAAGGTGGCTCACCATTGGTGCCATACCATGATACCTTAAGCCGCCAGAATGAGTTGATGGTGGCATAAAAGAAGAACCTAAAGTATGCATTTTAACTAAAGGTGTTCGATTTCCTGTGTCTCCAAAATCGTATGCAAATTTACCTTTTGTTAAAGAAGGACAAGATTTTGGTTCACAAGCAATTACTTTAACATCTTTTTTTTCTCTAAATTTTTTTCCAAGAAATGGAAATACCAATCCAGAAAAATTACTTCCACCGCCTGTGCATCCAACTAATATATCTGGATAATCATCGGCCATTTCCATTTGCATTATTGCTTCATTTCCAACTATGGTTTGGTGCATTAATACATGATTTAAAACACTACCAAGAGAATATTTGGTTGATTCATCTTGTGCTGCCATTTCTACTGCTTCAGAAATAGCTATACCTAAACTTCCTGAATTATTTGGATCTTTTTCTAAAATTGCTTTACCTGTCGGAGTTCGGTTAGATGGACTAGCATAGCAATTAGCACCAAATGTCTGCATAATCATTTTTCTATATGGTTTTTGTTCATAACTAACTTTAACCATATATACATCAAGTTCGATTTTGAAAATTGAACATGCAAAAGCAAGTGAGCTTCCCCATTGCCCTGCACCTGTTTCGGTTGTAATTTTTTTCGTTCCTTCTTCTTTATTGTAGAAAGCTTGGGCTACAGCTGTATTTGGTTTATGACTACCTGTTGGACTTACACCTTCATATTTATAATAAATTTTAGCCGGAGTATCTAATGCTTTTTCTAATTTTCTTGCTCTATAAAGTGGAGAAGGTCTCCATTGTTTATATATTTCTCTAACGGGTTCAGGAATTTCAATCTCTCTTTCTTGAGAAACTTCTTGTCCTATAAGTGCCATTGGAAACAAGGGGGCTAAATCATCTGGTCCAACCGGTTTAAGTGTTCCGGGATGAAGTACTGGAGAAAGAGGTTTTGGAAGATCTGCCGCAATATTATACCAAGTTTTTGGCATTTTATTTTCTTCTAGAAAAAATTTGATTTTGTCAGACATAATTTTATTATCTTATTTTCTATACTAATTTAATAAAAATCAAGCTTAAAAGTCTAACTTGGAGTTTAAAGTATTTCGTCCTTAATTATATTGGATAAAATACCTATATCTGATATTTCCACTTCTACTTTATCTCCATCTTTCATAAAAATGGGTGGTTTTCTTTTAAAACCAACTCCTCCTGGTGTGCCTGTAACTAGAACGTCTCCAGCTCTCCAAGGTATAGCTTTTGAAACATAAGATATTAAAAATGGAATATCAAATATAAGTTGATTTAATTTTGCTTTTTGCATTACTTTACCATTTAAGCGTGTTTGGATTGTTAGTTTCGTATAGTCAGGAATATCTTCGGCTAAAACTAAGTGAGGCCCAAAGCTTCCTGTTTTTTCAAAATTTTTACCTATAGTAAATTGTGTTGTATGTTGTTGCCAATCACGAATTGTACTTTCATTATAACAAGAATAACCAACAACATTTTTTAAAGCATCTTCAGGTTTAATATGTTTTCCCGTTTCACTCATTATTACAGCCATTTCACATTCGTAATCTAGATGCGTTGATACTTTTGGCCTTAGTATAGGTTGCTGATGTGCAGTTTGACTTTCGGGAACACGAAGAAATATTACAGGATTTTCCTCAAGTACAATTCCTATTTCTTTAACATGATCACTATAGTTTAAACCTACGCAGACAATTTTGCCTGGATTCGGTATTACTGGTAAAAATTCAATATCATCTAAACTTATATTGCCAGGATTTTCTTTTGCATATTTTTTTGCTTTTGATATTCCATTTTTTGAGATTAGCTCTTTTAATGAAGAACAACCAAGAATTTTACCAGTTAAATCAGTAATATTTTTATCATTATAAATTCCAAAGCTTGGATTGCTTTTGAGTTTAAATGAAACAAATTTCATAGTTTATCAAATTGATGGAAGATTGTTTTTATTTTCTTTAAATATGCTTATATCTGCAATATTAGTCAAAGAATTTTTCAATTCCTCAATATTTTCTCTTCTGGATATTAAGAAAATAAAAATTGTCATAAAAATAACTATTAAAAATGGAATTATTGTTATAACAGAAATATTTTGTAAAATTAAATACATGTAGATAATCAAAAAAAGAATAGATCTTATTAAAACATTAAATTTAAAAACAGCCATTATTGAAAAAGAATGTTTAATAAGATTTACAAAATTCATCTTGGTTGGACCAAAATATCTTTTTCCTCTTATTGAAGGAACGCTTGCTCTATATTTGGTAACTTTAGCTAGAGAACCTGAAAAACTATTCCAAGTAGCCTTTTCGTTAATCATTTTTTCAACAATTGATTTTGGTAAACAACTATAATTTCCATATTTTATTGATTTCCCTGTAAAGCTAAATGTAAGGAGTTTATGAATACTATAACAAAATTTAAAAAACATCCCTTCCGATCTTTTTATTCTTTCTCCTACTATTGGTTTGTCTGGATGATAATTTAAATTATCAACAAATTGTTTTATTTCTTCAGGTCTATCTTCTCCATCACCATCCATTGGTATAACATAATCAAATTCTTCTTTTTCAAATATGTATTTTAAACCAGTGGCAATACATCTTCCATGACCTCTATTTTCTTTCATATTTAAGATTTTAATGAACTGAAGATTCTCCAAACTGTTTGAAAATTCAGGCTTATTTTCTGTAGACGCGTCATTAACAATTACTACAGAGAAACTGTATCCCAAATTTGCAACTTCTGAATTTATATTTTCTAGAAGTTTAATTGAAGATTCCCAATCGTTATAAATAGGTATCAGTATTATTATTTTCATTTTTTAATTTAAAGAACCTAAAAATCTAAAAAGTGAAGCAAATATTCCATGTCCTGAAAGCTCTATTGCGCCAATTATTACAATAAAAAATATAATCTTTTTTGTTTTGCTGTTAAGAAAATTATTCATTTAATTATTATATATTATTTTGTCTTGTATTTCATACATTCTAAATTCTTATTACATAAGTAAACATTATTGGAATTATAAATCCACTTTGGTCTTTCGTCTAAATGATAGGATAAGTTTCCAGCAATCCATTCATTTCCTTTAACAAAAGCTATTTCGCCAGCAACCTGAGCTTGATTGCTATAAAAAATCCTAGCTTTTTTAGCTTCTTCTTTTCCAGGATAGTCTGTTCTTTTATTTATTTCTGTAATTGAAATATATGCATAAGAAAATGGAAATAAAAAAAATAGTGTCAAAAATACTATGTTAAATTTTTTTATTTTATTTAAATTAATATTATATTGAGAAACATAAATTACTAAAACCCCAAAGAATAAATAAAAAGGTGACATCCACATTGTTCTAATTTTAACTCCCATAGTCATAGAAGTTAAAAGCACAAAAGCTATTGGAACAATATTTATTGCTAATAAAAATAATAATTTATTATCTTTAAAGTTAAATTTAGTTTTTAATTTACTATTTAAAAATAAAAGCATCAAAAATAAAGGTATTAATATTCCAATTTGTTTTCCTAGAAAAATTAATGGATGAATTATGTGATCTAAGAAAGTTTGATTACCAGTTCCTGTTCTATCAAAACCATAAGTTATCGTTATATAATTATTTTCAGTTAACCAAATTATATGGGGAAATAGAACTATTAAGTATGGAATAATTGAGACAAGACATTTAAAATCAATTTTCTTTTTATAAATCATATAAATTAAAAAAATATCAATTCCAAAACCTAAATAGATAAATAAATATTTTGATAAAAATCCAAATCCTGCAAATAATCCAACTAATAACCAATCTATAATTTTATTGTCTTTAAAGCCTTTCCATAAATATAGAACTGTTAGTGACCAGAAAGGCATCAAACAAACATTCACATTAAATTCTGGAGTGGTGAAATTATGAAAATAAATCCCTTCAAGTAATAAAACTGATAATAGGCAAAAAATTTTGTTTTCAAAAAAATCTTCTGCAAATTTAAAAACAACAAAAAAAGAAACAATTACACAAATTTGACTTAATAAATAATAAGCCCAATCTTGTGGACCGAAGATTTGATAAAAAATTTCAACTAAAAAAGCACTCATTGGAGGATGTTTATTAAATCCCCAATCCAAATTGCTTCCCCAAGCTAAAGCTTCAATCGTATCTAGAGGTAAATTATTATTCGTAAACGTTGGTATTGCTGTCCAAACAATCAGATGAATTGTTAGAAAAATGTAAAATAAATTTCCTATATTGTTTTTATTTATGGCCATTTTTCTTAATTTATACAATTAAAGCTATCTTGACACCCATTAATTGATGAATATATTCACCCACGTTTAAAATTTGACTATGGTTAAAATCTCTAAAACCTATATTCCAAAGGAAAAAGAAAAATATATGTGTGCTAAACATTTGGCATTTTTTAAAAAAAAACTGACTGACTGGAAAACAGAGCTGGTTAAAACTAATAATGAAGCTTTATACAACAACTCTATGGATGACAACAGTTCATCTGCTGATATCGTTGATCAAGCAAGCTCATATACTGAAAAAAATGTAGAGATGAGAGCAATTAACAGACAAATTAAATTAATTTCAAAAATTGATTCAGCTTTAAAAAAAATACAAAACGGGACCTATGGCTATTGTGAAGATACAGGAGAGCCTATTGGTTTAAAAAGGTTAATTGCAAGACCTGTCGCAAATCTTTGTATAGCTGCACAAGAAAGACATGAAAAAGACGAAAAAGTTTACGCTGACGATTAAGGTTTAGGTATTATTTCTCCTCTATTCATAAAATCAAATCCTTTAATTACTGCATCTCTCTTTGATATTTTTAAATACCACCTGGTTAAATTTTTAAAATTTTTGAGTCCTACATCATGCCATTCATGTCTAGCTATCCATGGCCATGTAGCTATATCAGCTATCGTATAATTTTCACCTGCAAGAAACTCAGATTGCCCTAATCTTTCATCTAAATCCCCATAAATGGTTTTTGTTATTTTAAAGTATCTTTCTTCTCCAAATTTACTCTTTCCAGGGTTATAATGATGAAACTGGTGATGCTGTCCAATCATAGGACCCACATAAGCCATTTGTCCCATAAGCCATTGATTAATCTTTAATCTTTCTTTTGGATTATAAAATTTTTTACTTTTCTCTCCAAGATACATAAGTATTGCTCCAGATTCGAATACTGTTTCTTTATTATTATCGTGATCTATAATTACTGGAATTTTACTAAATGGACTAATTTTTCTAAACTCTGGTTTAAACTGTTCGTCTTTGAAAAGATTTACTTTGGTAACTTTATATTGATAACCTATTTCTTCAAGCATAATACTGATTTTTTTTCCATTTGGAGTATCAGCCGAAAATAATTCAATCATTCTTTAACGCCGAGCCTGTCTTTTACTTTTTTTGAAGATGTTGTAAATTCAAATCTATATTTTTCGTCAGGTCTAGCATATTTAAAACATCCTCTTGCAGCCAAAGCTCCCTCATGAAACCCTGATAAAATTAGTTTAAGTTTGCCCGGATAAGTGCATATATCTCCTATTGCAAATATTCCTTTTTTATTTGTTTCAAAGTTTTCAGTATTAACCGGAATTGTTTTTTTATCTAAATTTAATCCCCAATTTAATATTGGACCGAGTTGCATAATTAATCCAAAAAATCCTAAAATATAATCAGTTTTTAATGTTTTTATTTTTCCATCATCATGCTTTATATCTATGTTTTCAATTGAGCTGTTTCCTTTAACAGCGGATAATTGATATTCAGTAAATATTTCTAATTTTCCATCTTTTTCAAGTTTTTTAACTGTATCAACGCTAGATTGACTTCCTCTAAATTCATTTCTTCTGTGAACCAAAGTTACTTTTGAGTTTTTAGATAGTTCGATAGCCCAATCTAAAGCGCTATCTCCTCCGCCAAAAATCGCAACTGACTTATCTTTAAATATAGTTTTATCTTTTACTGAATAAAAAATTGATTTGTCTTCAAATTTTTTACATTCTTCAATTGCAAATTTTCTTGGCTCAAATGACCCCACTCCACCAGCTATAACAATATTTGGTGCATTAAATTCTTTTGATTTGCTCGTTTTTAAAACCCATTTATTGTTTTCGTTTTTAATTTCTTCCACTCTTTCATTTAAATGAAATTTAATATTAAATGGTTTTATTTGTTCAATTAAATTATTAGTTAATTCTTCTCCGCTGCATTCTGGAATAGCTGGTATATCATAAATTGGTTTATCAGGATAAAGTTCAATGCATTGTCCACCAATTTTATCTAAGTTATCAATAATTTCACATTTGAGTCCAATTATACCTAATTGATGAGCACAAAACAGACCAACTGGACCCGCTCCTATTATGACAACATCTGTATTAATCATTAAACTTGTTTTTTTGGTAAATTAACTTCTAAACCGTCCATATCATCTGAAACAGTTATTTGACAACTTAATCTACTATTTTTTTTCGGTTCAAATGCCATATCAAGCATATCATCTTCCCCTTCTATTTTTGAAGGCAATTTATTAAACCATTCTTCTTTGACATAAACGTGGCAAGTTGCACAAGCCATTGAACCTCCACAATCTGCATCAATACCTGGAACATTATTTTGAATGGCTCCTTCCATAACACTTAACCCATTTGCAACTTCTATTGTATGTTGTTTGCCGTCATGCTCGATATATTTTATTTTTGGCATTTATCTTATATGGGTACAAAAAAAAATAGGGCAAGTAGTAAACTACCTGCCCTATTAATTAATTATTGCTCTCTATTATCTTCTAGAAGAGTTAGCAACAGCACAAGACCATATAATAACACCAAATGCGATCTTATTAATAAAGTCTGCTAAGTTGTAAATGACATTAAGTGCATTAACGTCAATTCCACCAGTTAAGTAACCAAATACATAACCAAGTGGGTAAATTGCCCAACCTATCGTCACTATCATTCTTAAAGCACCAAATGCTGTAACTAGTGATTTATTTCCAGATTTAGAAACAGCTTTTCCTGCTTCACCTGAAAAGATTTCATAAAGAATATAAATCCATCCAGCTATACCGATTATAAAACCAAGCATAGGATTGATGAATCCAGCTTCTCCCATGTAACCACCAACTAGCATTACTATTGAACCAATTAAGATTCTCCAGAATATTCCTGTTGGTACTTTTTTAACTGCCGCTAGAATTAAATAAAATTCTATTAGCTGTAAAGGTACAGTAATTAACCAATCTATATATCTATAAACAGTTGGAGTTTCTCCAGTCTCAACCCAAACTCCTCTCATATACATATAGTGAATAAACGCTATACCAGTTACCAAGCCAGCTACATTAACCGATTTTCTCCACTGCACGCCAACATTTGCTTGCTCCATAAAGAAAAACGCAGTAGCTGCTAACATACCCATCGAAATTAGCCAAAATGAAATTCCTACGAAATCATCTGTAGCTAAAAAGGTAGTTGCTGCATTAGCCGCTGTAGTTACTCCCGCAAGAGCAAGTAAAGCTAAAGCTAACGTTTTTAATGTTCTCATAAAAAACTCCCTCATTAGTTAGTTTTTTTAGTTTAAATTTAAACCACAGCCTTAGACCCACACAGTATAAGACCAAAGTTAATTGGTTAAATAACAAAGAAAATTACTTAATTGAAGACTTTTTTATGTCTAAAAAGTATTGATTTTGCTTACTTTTTAAAATTAAATACAACTTTAAACATAAAATCTGAAGAAAAACAAATCAAAGCAAATCAAGATGAAAAAAAGATATCAAGACATTTATGATGCTTCAATAAAAAATCCAGAAAAATTTTGGAAAGAAATATCGGAAGATATTTTTTGGTATAAAAAACCCACAAAGATTTTAAATAAATCTAATCCACCTTTTTACAAATGGTTTGAAGATGGTGTTACAAATTCATGTTACAATGCGCTTGATTATCATATTGAAAATGGCAAAGGAGATAAAACTGCATTAATTTATGACAGCCCTATAACTAACAATAAAGCAAAGTTTAGTTATAACGAATTAAAAGAAAAAGTTTCAAAATTTGCAGGAGCGCTTGACAATCAGGGCGTAAAAAAAGGAGATCGAGTTATAATTTATATGCCCATGATCCCTGAAGCCGTTGTAGCAATGCTTTCATGTGGAAGAATTGGAGCAATCCATTCAGTTGTTTTTGGTGGGTTTGCATCTAATGAACTAGCAAGTCGTATTGATGACAGTAAAGCAAAAATTTTAATCACTGCATCTTGTGGGTTTGAACCTGGAAGAACAGTTGAGTATAGACCATTAGTTGATGGAGCTTTAAAATTATCTAAGCATAAAATTGAAAAAGTAATTTTTTATCAAAGAAAAGGTCATGAAGTAAAATTAAATTCTCCAATAGAAATAAGTTGGGACGAAGCTTTATCTAATTCAAAAAATATGGATTGTGTAGAAATGAAAGCTAATGAATTTTCATACATTTTATACACCTCTGGAACAACAGGAGTTCCAAAAGGTATAGTGAGAGATATTGGAGGCCACATAGTAGCTTTAAAATGGACTATGAAAAATATTTATAATATCGATGACAATGATATCTGGTGGTCAGCAAGTGATATAGGATGGATAGTTGGACATTCGTATATTGTCTATGCTCCTTTGTTTAAAGGATGTACGACTATATTGTTTGAAGGAAAGCCAGTTGGTACTCCTGATGCTGGGGTTTTTTGGAGAATAATTTCAGACTATAAGGTTAAATCATTATTTACTGCTCCTACTGCGTTCCGAGCTATAAAAAAAGAAGATCCTGATGGTAAGTTCTTTACAAAATATAACTTAAGTTCTTTTAAGTCTCTTTTTCTTGCCGGAGAAAGAGCTGACCCAGATACAATCAAATGGGCTGAAAACTTATTAAAAGTTCCAGTGATAGATCATTGGTGGCAAACCGAAACGAGTTGGGCAATAAGTTCAAATTGTACTGGAATAGACATGCAAAAAACTAAATATGGATCAGCTTGTAAAGCTGTTCCAGGTTATGATGTTAAAGTTTTAAAAAGTGATAAATCTATTGCTAAACCAAATGAAATGGGCGACATAGTTGTAAAACTTCCATTGCCGCCAGGTACTTTTCCAACTTTGTGGAATGCAGATGAAAGATACAAAAAAACTTACATGTCTAATTACGAAGGTTATTATCAAACATATGATGCAGGTCACATTGATGAAGATGGATATATATGGATCATGTCTAGAACAGACGACATTATAAATGTTGCTGGTCATAGATTATCAACTGGAGCAATAGAAGAGGTTCTTTCAGAACATCAATCAGTTGCTGAGTGTGCGGTATTAGGTATAGCAGATAAATTAAAAGGACAATTACCAATAGGGCTGGTTGTGCTAAAAGCTGGAGTAAAAAAAGAAAACGAAACAATTTCCAAAGAATGTATCCAAATGGTAAGAGATAAAATTGGTCCAGTTGCTGCTTTTAAGGTCGTAATTGTTATAAAAAGACTACCTAAAACAAGATCAGGCAAAATATTAAGAGGTACTATAAGAAAAATTGCAGACAAAGAAGAATATAAGATGCCGGCAACTATCGACGACCCAGCAATTTTAAAAGAAATAGAAGAAGATTTAAAAAAAAATAATATTTTAAAATAATGATAAAAACATATTTCTTCTTAACTTGTGCAATTTTTTTTGAGGTAGCTGGAACAATGTTGCTCCCAGTAACTCAAAATTTTACAAAATTAATGCCCACTTCAATACTGGCGATATGTTATTTATCAGCATTTTATTTACTTACATTTGTAGTAGACAAATTGCCAATCGCTATAGTTTACGCAACCTGGAGCGGATTAGGAGTTTTTACCATTGCAATACTTGGATATATTTTTTTTAAGCAAAGCCTAAGCTGGCAAGCCATTTTAGGGTTATTTCTTATTGTTGCTGGTGTGGTACTGGTTAATACTTTTTCTTCTAAAATTATTTAAATACCATAGGTTTTCCACTAGGTTCACCAAGAATTTTTCCATTCTTCATTTTTATTTCTCCATTAACAATGGTCGCTACAGGTGTTCCTTTAAATTTTTCTCCATTAAAAGGAGACCATCCACATTTACTTTCTATATTTTCGTTTTTAATTTCTATAACTTTTTTTAAATCTATAATTGTAAAATCTGCATCAAAATCTTTTTTAATAAATCCTTTATTCTGAATTCCAAAAATATTTGTAGGGTTTTCACAAAGTAATTTTACTAGTTGTTCTAATTTTAATCTTCCTTCATTTACATGATTTAACATAACTGGAAGTATAGTTTGAACACCCGGCATTCCAGAGGGAGAGTTTGGATATTCTTTATCTTTATTTACTTTCAAGTGTGGAGCATGATCTGATCCGATAGTATCATTGTAATTATTTCGTACAGCATACCATAATCGATCATAATGAGATTTGTCTCTTATTGGTGGATTCATTTGTGCATAAGTACCTAGCCTTTGATAACAATCTGGCGAATACAAAGTTAAATGTTGAGGAGTAATTTCAAAAGTAATATTTCCTTTATGCTGGGATAAAAAATCTACTTCTTCTTTGGTCGTCACATGAAGTATATGTGCTTTTTTATTTAGACGTTTTGCAATTTTAACTATTCTTCTTGTTGAAGATATTGCAGATTCTTCATTTCTCCAAACTTGATGGGTGAGAACATTTCCATTTTCTCTTAATTTTTTTCTCTGATTAAGAATATCCTCATCCTCAGAATGTACTGAAACTACTTTAGAAGTATGTTCAAAAACTTTTTCTATATCTTCTTCTTTATGAACAAGTAAATTACCAGTTGATGATCCTGCAAATAATTTTACTCCACAACATCCCTCTAAATTTTTAAGTTTTGATAACTCTGACTGATTAGAAGGGGTTGCGCCAAAATAGAAAGCATAATTACAAAACATTCTATCCTTTGCTAAATCTAATTTTTTTTGAAATTCCTCTTTATTTGCAGTTGGAGGATTAGTATTTGGCATTTCAAATACACCTGTTATTCCTCCTATTACTGCAGCTTTACTTCCGCTATTTAAATCTTCTGTATCTGTAGAACCTGGTTCTCTGAAATGAACCTGTGTATCTATACAACCAGGTAAAACTATCAGGTTTGAAGCATCAAATTTTTCTTTTGACTGTTGGTTAATATTTTCAATCTCTACAATTTTCCCCTCTTTTATACCCAGGTCAATATTTACTAGCTTATTATCGATGTAACATTGTCCATTTTTTATTATTAGATCTAACATTTAGTAGAAAAGTAACTATATTATAAATGAGCATCTTTCAATTATGAATAAAAAAAAAATATATATATTAGAAGACCGTGGAATTTTATTTGTACAAGGTCAGGATGCAAAAGAATTTTTACAAAATATTATCACAAATGACATAAACAAAGTTAATGAAACTAATAGTTGTTTCGCATCGCTTTTAACTCCTCAAGGTAAGTATCTTTTTGATTTTTTGATCATTAAACATAAAAATGGATATTTTATTGATTGTGAAAAAAAACAAACCGAAAATCTTTATAATCAATTAAATCTATATAAACTTAGGTCTAAAATAGAAATACTAAATCTAAGCAATGAGTTTGTAGTAGCTGCATTAAGCCATGAAAAATTTTTAGAATTTGAGACTAGTAAAGATCTGCCAGGATGTACAATTAAATATAGAGAAGACCCTATTTTTTTAGATCCAAGGAAAAAAGAACTAGGCGCAAGAATAATTATTAATTTGGAAAAACTATATTTATCGTTAAAAAAATTAGATTTAAGTAGTTCAAACGTTGACGAATATTATAAATTTAGTCACGAAATTGGGATTGCTCAAAAAAATACTGACCAGCTTAAAAATAAAATATTTGGTATTGAGTGTAATTTTGAAGAATTAAATGGATTAGATTTTAAAAAAGGTTGCTATGTTGGTCAGGAAAATACGGCAAGAATTAAACTAAAGGATAAAATTTCAAAAAAATTACTTCCTATAGAGATCTTAGAAGGCTCAATAAAAGTTGATGATGAAATATCTGTTAATGAAACAAAACTAGGTAAAATTTTAATTAGTGAAAAATACCCATTTGCGTTAATTAAGTTTAAAGATGAAAATTTTGAATTTAATAAAAAATTGAATTGTGGATCTGCTTCAATAAAAATTTTAAGACCGGAGTGGTTAAAATAAATTTCAATTCTTGGTGCGGCCAGAGAGACTCGAACTCTCATGGGAGATTCCCACTTGGTCCTCAACCAAGCCTGTCTACCAGTTTCAGCATAGCCGCTACATGTGACAGATTAAATTAATGACATTTATCTTTCAAGTTGATAGATTATTTTTATGAGCTCAGAATATTTTACAGATGAATCGCTAAGTGAAATTTATAAAAAAATTTCCTCTGTAGTTCCTGAAATTGAATGGAAAGTTCACGCTCCATTAATTAAAAAAATTAATAAATTAAAAAAAGATAAAAATGCAGTTATTCTTGCACACAATTATCAAACCCCAGAAATTTATCATGGTGTTGCTGACATATCCGCGGATTCACTGGCTTTAGCTATAGAGGCGGCAAAAACAAATGCAGATATAATTGTTCTTTGTGGAGTTCATTTTATGGCTGAAACTGCAAAATTAATGAACCCAGAAAAAAAAGTTTTAATACCGGATATGACAGCAGGTTGTTCTTTGGCCTCATCTATAACTGGAGATGATGTTAGAATGTTAAAAGAAAAATATCCTGGCGTACCAGTTGTGTCTTATGTAAATACTTCAGCAGAGGTCAAAGCAGAAACCGATGTATGTTGCACATCTGCAAATGCTGTAAAAGTAGTTGAATCTCTTGGCGTTGATAAAGTAATATTTCTTCCCGACCATTATTTAGCTAATTATGTTCAAAAAAACACAAAAGTTAAAATTATTTCTTGGCAAGGCACATGTATTGTTCACGAAAAATTTTCAGCAAAAGAAGTTGAGGATATTAGAAAAGAAAATCCAGAAATTAAAATTATTGCTCACCCAGAGTGTCCTCCGGATGTTATAAGTGCTTCTGATTTTGCAGGATCAACATCTGGTATGGCAAAATATGTCAAAGAAAAACAACCAAAAAAAGTATTATTAGTAACTGAATGTACAATGAGCGATAATGTACAAGTAGAAAATCCAAATGTACAATTTATTAGACCATGTAATCTATGCCCTTATATGAAAAAGATTACGTTGAATAAAATTTATGACTGCTTAAAAAATGAAAGCAACGAAATAAAGATCAGTCACAATATTGCAACAATGGCAAGAAAATCGGTGCAACGTATGGCTGAGATTGGCAGATAATCTGTTATATCCACAATAGTGATAACTAAAAAATTTATAATTAAATCTTGTAAGTCAGCGCTAAGGGAAGATTTTAATCCTTTGGGAGATATAACATCAAATTTGTTACAAAATAATATTAAAAAAAAAGCTAAATTAATTTCTGCACAAAATGGAATAATTGGAGGTTTAAAATTTGCAAATCAAACATTTAAATTAATAGACAAAAAAATAAAATTTAAAGAAAAAAAAAGGGAAGGTTCTTATATAAAAAAGGGAGAGGTAATAGCAATTATTGAAGGAAATATAAAAAATATAATCAAAGGTGAAAGAGTTGCTTTAAATTTTTTAACTCATATTTCGGGAATTGCTACTAAAACAAACCAGTATGTAAAAAAAGTAAAAAAAAAATGTAAAATTTGCTGTACCAGAAAAACAATACCTAATTTAAGATCAATACAAAAATATGCTGTTAAACTTGGAGGAGGTTTAAATCATCGATTTAATTTAAGTGATGAATATTTAATAAAAGATAATCATATAGCAGTATCAAAAATAAAAAACCTAGTAAGAAAAGCCACAAAATCTAAATATAAAAAAAAAATTACTGTTGAAGTAGAAAATTTAAAACAATTAAAAGAAATATTGGGTATGAACTTTCATTGCGTACTATTTGACAACATGAGTTTAAAAAATTTAAAAAAAGGAGTTAAAATTGCCAAAAAGCTTTATGAAACTGAAGCCTCAGGAAATATAAATATTAAAAACATTAGAAAAATATCTTTAAGCGGAGTAGATAGGATATCAATTGGAGATCTTACTCATAGTCTCAAAGCTTTGGATTTGAAAATAGAGATTTAATTTTTTTTTAATAAATCCGCTTGAGCTGCAGCTAGTCGAGCAACTGGTACTCTATAAGGTGAGCAAGAAACATAGTTTAAACCTGTTTTTGAACAAAAATGAATACTTTTTGGATCACCACCATGTTCTCCACAAATACCTAGTTTAAGTCTATTATTTTGTTTTCTCCCTCTCTTGGTAGCTATTTCAATTAAATCACCAACACCTTCGTCTATGGATATAAAAGGATCCACCTCAAAGATTTTATTTTCAATATAGTCATTTAAAAACTTTCCACTATCATCTCTACTAATTCCAAAAGTCGTCTGGGTTAGATCGTTTGTTCCAAAACTGAAAAAATCAGCATGTTTAGCAATATCTTTTGCTTTTAAAGCCGCTCTTGGGAGTTCAATCATGGTTCCTACAAGATAATCAATTTTAAAATTATTTTCTTCCTGAACTTTTGTTGCAATTCTATCAACTAAATGTTTCATGATTTTTATTTCTGCTTCAGTTGAAACAAGAGGTATCATAATCTCAGGTACAATAGATTTTAACTTTTGTTTTTTACACTCAACCAGTGCTTCAAAAATTGCTCTACACTGCATCTCATAAATTTCTGGAAAAGATATTCCTAGTCTGCAACCTCTGTGTCCAAGCATAGGGTTGTGTTCGTGTAATTCTGTTATTCTGCTTTCTATATCTGTAAATTGTAAGCCTAACAATTTAGCAACTTCATTTATTTCATTTTTATTTTTTGGTAAAAATTCATGTAATGGAGGGTCTAATAATCTCACTGTTACTGGAAAGCCAGACATTATTTTGAATATTTCTATAAAATCATTTTTTTGATGAGGTAGCAGTTTGATTAACGCTTTATCTCTATCTTCTTTTGTTTTTGACAGAATCATTTCCCTAACTGACAAAATTCTCTCTTCGTCAAAAAACATATGTTCGGTTCTACATAATCCAATTCCTTCAGCGCCAAAATCTCTTGCTAGTTTTGTGTCTAAAGGAGTTTCAGAATTTGTTCTTATTTTTAATTTTCTAAACTTGTCAGACCAGCTCATTAATTTTGAAAAATCTCCAGAAATTTCTGGTTCAACTGTTTTTACTTTTCCTAAAATTATTCTTCCAGTAGATCCATCTATAGTAATAATCTCTCCCTCTTTAATTTCATGATTTTTAGTTTTAAATAATTTTTTTTCATAATCTATGTCAATTTCGCTTGATCCGGAAACGCAGGGCCTTCCCATTCCTCTGGCAACGACTGCTGCATGACTTGTCATTCCTCCTCTAGCAGTAAGAATTCCTTTCGCCGCATGCATACCATGTATATCTTCAGGAGATGTCTCAACTCTAACCAAAATAGTATCTTGCATCATTGCATTTAATCTTTCGGCTTCATCGGATGTGAAAACCACTTTGCCGCTTGTAGCTCCTGGAGATGCCGGTAATCCTTTTCCTATTACTTCAATTTTACTATTTTCATCTAAAGTTGGATGCAAGAGAGAATCTAAAGAATCTGGATCTACCATTAAAATTGCTTGTTTTTTTGAAATTTTTTTTTCTTTTTCCATATCTACAGCAATTTTTACTGCAGATTTTGCTGTTCTTTTTCCAGATCTAGTTTGCAACATCCAAAGTTTTTTATTTTCAACTGTGAATTCAACATCCTGCATGTCTTTGTAGTGCTTTTCTAAAATATCTAAAATTTTTTTTAACTCGTTAAATATTTTTGGCATAGTTTCTTCCATTGATTTTTCTTTTAAATCAGACTGTTTGCCTTGAGATTTTGTTATGTATTGTGGTGTTCTAGTTCCGGCAACAACATCTTCTCCTTGTGCATTGATTAAATATTCACCATAGATTTCTTTTTTTCCATTAGATGGATTTCTTGTAAATACAACTCCAGTTGCGCAGTCATTTCCCATATTCCCAAAAACCATAGCTTGAATATTTACTGCTGTTCCCCAGCTTGAAGGTATTTGATTAATTTTTCTATAAACCTTTGCTCTCTCACTTTCCCAAGATAAAAATACTGCACTAATTGACCCTATCAATTGTTCGTTTACATCTTGAGGAAACTTTTTTTTGGTTTTTTCTTCTACAATTTTTTTAAAATCTTTTATTAAACCATCCCAATCATTTTCATCTAGCTCCGTATCTAAAAGGACACCTTTTGTTAATTTGTAATTCTCAATCAAATCTTCAAAAAAATAATTATCAATTTTTAAGACTACATTTGAATACATTTGTATAAATCTTCTGTAGCTATCTTTAGCAAATCTAGGATTTGCTGTTTTTTTTTCCAAAGATACAACTGTTTTATCATTAAGACCCAAATTCAAAATTGTATCCATCATTCCAGGCATTGAAATTCTAGCTCCTGATCTAACAGAAATAAGAAGAGGGTTCTTCAAATCTCCAAATATTTTTCCAGTGGCTTTTTCGATATGTTTAATTTCTTTTTTTATTTCTTTTAAAATATTTGAATTTAATTTTTTTTTATTTTTATAAAACAAATCACATGCTTCAGTGGAAATTGTAAATCCTGGAGGTACTGGTAAACCCTGATTTTTCATTTCAGCTAGATTTGTACCTTTTCCACCCAATATATTTTTTGGATTTTTAAATTTTTTTGTGTCTTTTGAACTAAAATTAAATACAAATTTTTTCACGTTGCGCTCTCTATTGATGAAAAATTAAAATAACTGTCAAAAGTTTTACATAACATTTGTAAAAGTTCTAGTCTATTTTTTTTTATAGATTGATCTTCATCATTAACAATTACATTATCAAAAAATTCTGTGACTTCTTTTTTTACTGAAGCCAAAGTTTCAAATGAATTCTCGCAATCTTCTTGTTCGTGAATAACTGTAAAATATTTTCTTATTTCATTAATTTTTTTGTATAAATTTTTTTCAAAATCATTTTTAAATAGTGCTGGATCGGTTGATCCGGATATTTCTAATTCTTTATTTTTTAATTCATTAACTATGATGCTGGAAGCTCTCTTATAAATATAAATTACATCGCTACCTATTTCTTTGGAAATCAAATTATTAAAAACTAAAGATTTTCTATAAATCTTTATAATATTGTCTATGTTATTAGAAGATGTTGCGCTATCTATTATGTCCATTCTAATTTTTTTTTCTTTCATAAAGTTTTTTAATCTATCATTTAAAAATTCTATTAATTCTTTCTGAATTTTTTTTGCATCAAATTTTAAATTTTGATCATTATAAAGTAAACAAGAATAGTTTATTAGATCTTTAATTCTTAGTTCTTTATTATTTTCTAAAATCATTCTTATTAAACCGATTGCCGATCTTCTCAATGCATAAGGATCTTTAGAACTTGTAGGTTTTAGATTTAATCCAAAAAATCCAACTAAAGAATCTATTTTATCACTTAATGACAAAGCAAAACTATAAGGTTTCTTTGGAACTTTACTTTCTAATCCAGTAGGCAAATAATGTTCTTTAACAGCTAAACAAATTTCCTTATCGAATCCTTGAGCTGCAGCAAAATAACTTCCCATTACACCTTGTAATTCCGGAAACTCACCAACTAAATCTGATAATAAATCAACTTTGCATATTGAAGAAGCAATTTCTATTTTCTCTTTACTAATCAAAAGTTCATCGGAAATAATTCCACTTAGCTTTCTAATCCTTTGAACTTTGTCAAAATAACTTCCAAGATTTTTAAAATAGTTAATATTTTTTAGTTTTGAGACTTGTTTAACTAGACTTTGTGATTTATTTCGTTTCCAAAAGAAGTTTGCATCACTTAGTCTTGCTTCTACAACTCTCTCATTTCCTATTTTGACCAGTCCTTTAGTATCTTTTATATCTGAAACAATAAAAAAATTGTTTGTTAAATTTTCTTTTTTATCAAATGTTGGGAAATACTTTTGATGTTGTTGCATTGTAATAATTAAAATTTCTTTTGGTATATCTAAAAATTTTTTATCAAAAGTGCATGCAATTATAGTTGGTTTTTCTACTATATCAGAAACTTCTGACAATAATTTATAATTAATTTTAATTTCTACAGATTTTTTTTTTGATATTTTATTTAATTCTTTTTCAATAAAATTTTTTCTCAAAACATTTTCAATTATAATTCCTTTTGCTTTAAAATAAGAATTGTATGATTTAAAATTATTAAAACTTTTTGTCTTTTCTTCAAATTCTTTATCTAAATATGTAATATTTGAACTCTTTAAATGATGATATTTAAAATTGAGATTTTCACCATTAAAAATTGCCAAAATTGATTTGAGAGGTCTTCCCCAATGTAGGTCAAATTCTCCCCATTTCATTGATTTTTTCCAAGAAATTTTATCTAAAATAAATGGAATATTTTTATTTAATAAATCTTTAGTTTTTACTTTTTTAGATTTTTTATTATAAAAATAAAATTCTCCTTTGTCGGTCTGTTTTTTGTAAAGATTTTTTTTGTCAACTTCGTTTGATTTTATAAATCCCTCTAAAGCCTTTTCTGGTGCAGTCACACTTGGACCTCTGATTTCCTCAGATTTTTTTAATATTTCGAGGTTTAAATTCTGAAAATAAACAACTAATCTATTTGGCGTCGAATAACTGGCAGAAATTCCTTTAAAATCTATATTTTCTTTCTCAAAAAAAATTTTGAAATTAGTTAAAATATTTTCCCTTGCTTGAGACTGCAAGGCCGCGGGTAATTCTTCACTAAATAATTCTAGAAAAAATTCAGACATTTTAACTTTGGCTTTCAAGCCAGATCTGTCCAACACCTTTGGTTAAGTTTCTTATTCTTGCAATAAATTCCGCTCTTTGTGCTACACTTATTACTCCTCTCGCATCAAGAATATTAAATATATGGCTTGCTTTTAAACATTGATCATATGCTGGTAAAGAAAGTTTTTTTTCAATTAATGAGTTTGTTTCATCTTCTAACATATTAAAAATTTTAAATAAATTATCAGTGTTTGCATAATCAAAATTGTAAGATGAAAACTCCTTTTCTGCTTGATAAAATACTTCCTTGTATTTTACTCCTTCATTATTCCAAACTAAATCGAAAACATTTTTTACTCCTTGAGTGAACATGCATATTCTTTCTAGTCCATACGTAAGTTCTACGGATATGGGTTTACATTCAATTCCAGCCATTTGTTGAAAATAAGTAAATTGCGTAATTTCCATTCCATCGCACCAAACTTCCCACCCTAGTCCTGCCGCTCCTAAAGTTGGGCTTTCCCAGTCGTCCTCGACAAATCTTATATCATGATCGTTATGCTTGATTCCTATAGTTGATAAGCTATTCAAATAAAGTTTTTTAATATTTTTTGGCGATGGTTTTATTATAACTTGAAATTGATAGTAATGTTGAAGTCTATTAGGGTTTTCTCCATATCTACCATCCGTTGGTCTTCTTGATGGTTGAACATAAGCAGCTTTCCATGGTTTAGCGCCTAAAGACCTAAGTGTTGTAGCAGGATGAAAGGTGCCGGCACCCACTTCCATATCATAAGGTTGTAAAATTATACACCCATGTTTACTCCAATATCTTTGTAAATTTAATATTGTGTCTTGAAAAGTTTGAAATTTATTTTTTTTAATTTTTTTTTTTTTAGAAGCCATACCTCTGCCAAATTGATCTTTCTTCAATAATGCTAATTAATTTATCAGCTTGGTCCTCTGAAGAAGATAGCTTTTTAGCCAACCAACCTTTGCTTTTTTCGAATTTTTTTATAATTACATCTTCTCCATATTTTTGTCTCAATATTTGGTCTGCGTTTCCAATTCCATCAATTAATCCTAACTCTTTTGCTTTCCTTCCTGACCAAAATTCTCCAGAAAACATCTCAACACCTTTATCTTTTTTTAATTTTGTTGACCTGCTTTGTTCTACAACTTCTATAAAATCTTGGTGAAGTTCTAACTGAATATTTTTTAGCCTATCTATATCTTCTTTTTTTTCTTCCAAAAAAGGATCTAATGTACTTTTATTTTTACCAGCAGTATAAACTCTTCTTTGAACTCCTATTTTTTGGATTAAATCTTTAAATCCAAAAGAAGAATAAATTACTCCTATTGATCCAATTATTGAGCTAGAGTTTGCATAAATTTCATCTCCTGAACAAGCTATCAGATATCCTCCTGATGCAGCCACATCTTCTGCAAAAACTATCACCTTCTTTTTATTTTTTTTTGCCTGTTCTCTTATAAATTTATAAATCAAATGCGATTGAACCGGAGAGCCCCCTGGAGAGTTAATTGTAACAGCCACTGCCGGAGCTTTTTTTATTGAAAAAGCTTTTTTAATAATTGGTTCCTGTCCAGAAAAATCTATACCTTGTCGAAATTTTCCCACATTTCCAATAACTCCGTTTAATTTAATATGAGGAATTATTTTTTTTTTTTTGAAAAAAGAGAACATTATAATGCTTATAAAATTTTTTATTTAATATTAAAGTCTACTTATAGTTGAACAATAGGGTGCGTCAATTGATAAGTACAATAATAAGTTTATTATACTAATTTAAAATTATGGGAACAGTCGTTCAATTAAAAAAACTAATAAACAACTCTTATTCTGAACTTAAAAACTCAGTAGATGACAAACTAGTTTTAGTTGAAGAGAGAATTAAAGCAAAACTATCAAGTAAAGTTAATTTGGTTCAAGAAATGTCAAAATACCATTTAAATACTGGAGGCAAAAGGTTCAGGGGCCTATTAACTCTTGGCTCAGCCAAACTGTGTGGATACTCCAAAGGAAGCAGAGATATAAATTTAGCTGCTTGTGTGGAATTAATTCATGCAGCCACCTTAATGCATGATGATGTAATTGATAATGCAGAAATTAGAAGAGGAGAAAAAACTTTAAATTCAATTTGGGGAAACCAATCTTCTATATTAGTTGGAGACTACCTTTTAAGCAGGTGCTTTGAGATGATAGTTGAAGATGGAAATTTAGAAGTTTTAAAACTTCTTTCTTCTACTTCTTCTGAAATAGCTCAAGGAGAAATTTTACAACTCCAGCACAAAAGTGAAATTGACATGTTGGAGGAAACTTATCTTAAAATCATTTCAGCAAAAACTGCATCATTATTTTCAGCTGCAACAAGAGTCGGGGCTATATTGTCTGAAAAGGAAAATAAAATAAAAGATGCTTTAGAATTTTATGGAAAAAATCTTGGTTTAACTTTTCAAATAGCTGACGACGCATTAGATTACAATTCTGATTTAAAAATTTTTGGAAAAAAAATTGGTAATGATTTTTATGAAGGTAAAATCACTTTGCCTATTATTTTGCTTTATCAAAAAGTTTCAGATAAAGAAAAAAATGAAGTTAAAAAATTTTTTAACCGAAGTTTTAGAACAGAAAATCAATTAAAAATTGTTTTAGAATTAATAAAAAAGTACAATATTATTCCTGACTGTCATAAGAAAGCAGAATATTTTATAAATCTTGCTTCAAGCTCTCTTAGTATTTTTAATGACTCTAAGGAAAAGAATATCTTCCAAAATCTAACTTCATTTAGCCTAGAAAGAACTTTTTAAGGATTTAGTAAAAATTTATTCCAAATTTCATTTTTTTTTTTATATTTAAGTCTTTCGTGCAATCTGTCATCAACTTGTAACCAAAATTCAATTTCTAATGGCTTTAAACTCCAGCCAGACCAATAATTTGGTCGTGTAATATTATTTTTATCTGAAAATTTTTTCTTAAATTTTTCTATAGATTTAAACAATTCTTTCCTGTTATTTAAAACCGCACTTTGGTTTGATGCCCAGGCGCCAATTTTACTTCCGTAAGATCTTGACGAATAATATTCATCTGCAATTTCATCTGAAATTTTCGTAACAGTACCTGATATTCTTATTTGTCTCTTAAGACTCTTCCAATAAAAACACATTGACGCATTGGGATTTTGTTTTAAGTCTTCACTTTTCTTACTATTAAGATTCGTATAAAATGTAAATTCTTGTTCGTTAAAATTTTTTAACAAAACCATTCTTGCTGATGGAACTCCTTTATTGTCTGATGTGGCTAATGAAAGAGCATTTGGATCATTAATTTCGGTTTTTTTTGCCTTTTCGAACCATTCTGTAAACAAATCTATAGGATTGTCTAAATCTTTAAAGCAAATATCTAGTCCTAAAGAATTTTTTTGATTCATAATTTTAACAAAATAATTTATATAATATAAGTTAATGTCATTTAATACATTTGGAAAGCTATTTCGATTCACTACATGGGGAGAGTCGCACGGTCCTGCAATAGGTTGTGTTGTGGACGGTTGTCCTCCTAATATAAAAATTAAGGAAAATGACATACAATTAGAATTAAATAAAAGAAAACCTGGCCAGTCTAAATTTACAACTCAAAGAAAAGAAGATGATAAAGTTGAAATATTATCAGGGGTGTTTGATGGTAAATCAACTGGGACACCTATATCAATGATAATCTACAATAAAGATATGAGATCAAGAGACTATGAAACTATAAAAAATAAGTTTCGTCCAGGTCATGCAGATTTCACATATTACAAGAAATATGGAATTAGAGATTATAAAGGTGGCGGCAGACAATCTGCTAGGGAAACTGCTTCAAGAGTTGCGGCAGGTGCAATAGCAAAAAAAGTTTTAGAAAATAAAATAGGAAAAAAATATCAAGTTAAAGGCGCAGTAACTCAATTAGGAATTTTAGGATGCGATGTAAAAAAATGGGATGATAAATATATCTCAAAAAATCCTTTTTTTAGCCCCGATAAATCGATAGTAAAACTTTGGGAAAAATATTTACTAAGCATTAGAAAGGCTGGCTCATCATGTGGTGCAATAATTGAAATAAGAGCCAAAGGAATTCCTGTTGGTTTAGGTGCTCCAATATACTCAAAACTAGATATGGACTTAGCAGCTGCAATGATGAGTATAAACGCTGTGAAAGGAGTTAATATAGGGTCAGGAATGAGCTCTGCTCAATTAACTGGCGAGCAAAATTCAGATGAAATTTCTCAAAGTGGTAAAAATACAAAATTTAAATCAAATAACGCTGGCGGAATCCTTGGGGGAATATCGTCAGGTCAAGAAATAATTATATCTTTTGCAGTTAAACCAACTTCATCAATTCTTTTAAGCAGAAAGACTATTGATAAATTTGGAAAAAATACATCAATATCAGTTAAAGGCAGGCACGACCCTTGTGTGGGTATAAGAGCTGTACCAATTGGTGAAGCAATGATGCATTGTGTTTTGTTAGATCATTATTTGATGCATGCAGCTCAGTGCAAAAGTTAATTAGTTTTTTTAATAACTATTTTTGAATTTAAAATATCCACAACTTTATTTTCAATGCTATTTGAGTCTAAACCAGCATATTTATACATTAAATCAGGTTTATCATGATCAATAAATCTATCAGGCAAAATCATTGATTTGTATTTTAAATTATTGTCTGATAAGTTTTTGTCAGATAAAAACTGACCTACATGAGAACCAAAACCCCCTATTGAACCTTCTTCTATAGTTATTATAGCTTCATGGTCTCTAGCTAATTGCCAAATAAGATTTTCATCAAGAGGTTTTGCAAACCTAGCGTCTGCAAGTGTGATGTTAATTCCTTTTTTTCTTAAATTCTCATAGGCTATTAAACACTCGCTAAGTCTTGCTCCAAAATTTATTAAAGCAATCTTTTTTCCCTCTTTGACTACTCTTCCTTTTCCTATTTGTAACTTTTCATTAATATTTGGTAAGCTAATACCAATTCCATTACCCCTTGGATATCTAAATGCTGAAGGTTTATCATTAATATCAACTGAAGTGTTAATCATTTTGACTAATTCTGATTCATCGCTTGCAGCCATCACTACAAAATTAGGCAAAGTTGCCAAATAAGTTATATCAAAAGAGCCAGCGTGAGTAGGTCCATCGGCACCCACTAAACCCGCTCTATCTATTGCAAATCGAACTGGCAAACTTTGAATTGCTACATCGTGAACAACTTGATCATATGCTCTTTGTAAAAAAGTTGAATAAATTGCTGCAAATGGCTTATAACCTTCTGTAGCTAAACCTGCTGCAAATGTGACCGCATGTTGTTCTGCTATACCCACATCAAACATTCTTAATGGAAATTTTTCTCCAAAAATATCCATGCCTGTACCTGATGGCATAGCTGCGGTAATTCCAACAATTTTGCTATCTTTCTCAGCATGTTTTACAAGAGTGTTTGCAAAAATTTTAGTGTAAGAGGGAATGTTTGATTTTGATTTTTCTTGAACTCCAGTATTTATATTGAATTTTGTTACACCATGATATTTGTCAGCTGATTTTTCAGCAAATTTATACCCTTTACCTTTTTCTGTTTTTATATGAATCATGATTGGACCATCATAATCAATTTCTTTTGCATTATTTAATACTGAAATTAAACCATCTATGTCATGTCCATCAATCGGACCAATATAATAAAAACCCATAGAATTAAATAAAGTGCCTCCTGTAACAGCAGATCTTAAAAAATCCTCTGCTTTTCCTGCTTTCTTGCTAAATCTTTTTGAAAACGCTGATATTATTAATTTTATTGTCTCTCTAAAACTAAAATATATTTTTCCTGATAAAATTTTTGCAAGATAAGATCTCATTGCACCGACTGGTTTTGCAATTGACATATCGTTGTCATTTAAAATAACAATCATTTTTGTCTTACTAGTTCCAGCGTTATTCATTGCTTCATAAGCCATCCCTGCACTCATTGCGCCGTCTCCAATTACTGCAATAACATTATCGGATTTATTAGAAAGTTTATTAGCAACGGCAATCCCCAATGCTGATGATATTGAAGTTGAGCTATGAGCGGCACCAAAAGGATCATATTCGCTCTCTGATCTTTTTGTAAAACCCGATAAACCTCCTCCTTTTCTCAAAGTTCTAATTTTATCCTTTCTTCCAGTTAATATTTTATGAGGATATGTTTGGTGTCCTACATCCCAAATTAATTTATCATTGGGAGTATTAAATATGTAATGTAAAGCTACGGTCAATTCTACTACTCCTAAACCAGCACCTAAATGTCCTCCGGTCTCGGAAACTGCATCTATCATTTCTTCTCTAACTTCATCAGCTAAACTTTTTAAATCTGATTGCGAAAGTTTTTTTATGTCAGATGGAAAATTAATTTTGTCTAAGTATTTATATTTTTTGTTCACTTGCTTCTCTCTAAAATATAATTAACTGTATTTCTTAAATCTTCAGATTTGTTTCCAAATATATTAAGTTTTTTGAAGACAGTTAATTTTAATTTATTTACATATTTAATAGTATTTTTTTTGCCTAGTAAACCTATTAAAGTTGCTTTACCTTTTTTTAAATCTTTTCTTGTTTTTTTACCTGCTTTTTTTGTGCTGCCACTATAATCTATCAAATCATCTGCTATTTGAAATAATAAACCAATATCTGAGCCAATTTTATCAAATTTTTTAAGGTAATTATATTTTTTACTTACTAATACTGGTGCCATACAACAAAAGCTAAAAAGTTTTCCAGTTTTTTTAATCTGCATTTCAATAATTTTTTTTAAAGGTATTTTTTTACGTTCAAAATTTAAATCAGAATATTGTCCACCTGCAATACCAGAATGTCCAGAACATTTTGATATTAAATTTACTAACTTCGTTTTTGTTTTGCTATCTATCTTAAAATTTTTATGGCTTAAAATTTCAAATGCTATAGTAAGCAACGAATTGCCAGCCAGGATTGCAGTTGATTCTCCAAATTTTTTATGAGTAGATAGTTTGCCTCTTCTCAGAGAATCATTATCCATACATGGAAGATCGTCATGAATTAATGAGTATGCATGAATACATTCAACGGCAGCACCTATTTGAATAAGAATTTGGTATTTTATTTTAAAAATTTTTCCTATATCGACAATTAATTTTGATCTAATTTTTTTTCCACCAGGAAGTAGGCCATACTTCATAGGTTTTATTAAATCTGTTTTTTTTTGTTTTGTTAAAAACCTTATTAAAAATAAATTGGTATCTCTAGCAATTTTATTTAATTTATTTTTCATTTTTTTTTAAAATCTCATTTATTTTTTCTTTTGTGCCCTGAGATATTTTTCTTGAATTGTGTTGGAATTTTTTTTCAATTAAATTATTTAAACTTATTAGTTTTTGATACTCGTTTATTGAATTTTCTAAATCCTTCTCGCTTTCAAGTTTTTTAATAATATTATCTGCTAATTTTGTAAGATCGCTTAAAGATTTGCTTTTAATATCATTTGGCAAATTTTTATCTTTCATATAATAGTTGGTAATATTACATGAAAACCAATCTTTCAAATATTAAAAAATCCAAATACTATTTAGATAAAAATGAATGTATAGGCATTCCCACTGAAACCGTATATGGGCTAGCAGGAAACGCATATTCTGATACCGCAACATCTAAAATATTTAAATTGAAAAAAAGATCAAAAAAAAATCCATTAATAGTCCATTATCACAGTTTAGAAATGATGAAAAAAGACTGCCATATAAATAGTAATTTTATTAGGTTGTTCAATAAGTTTTGTCCTGGTCCTATAACTTTTATTTTAAAGTTAAAAAAAGATAGTAAAATTTCTAAAAATGTTACTAATAAAAAAAATACTCTAGCTGTAAGATTTCCAAAACATTATTTAGCTAGAACACTACTTAAAGTTTTAAAATATCCTCTTGCAGCCCCTAGTGCTAATATATCAACTAAAATTAGTCCGGTATCAAAAAAAGATGTAAAAGAAGAGTTTGGAAAAAAAATTAAATTTGTGCTCGATGGAGGAGTTTCAGAAGTTGGTTTGGAATCTACTATAGTTAATTTAACAAATAAACCTGAAATCCTTAGATTGGGAGGAATAGAAGTAAGTAGAATAAACAAAGTTATTAAAACTGATCTTAGCTTTAAAAATAAAAAAAAAATAATAGTTCCTGGCTTAGATAAAGTTCATTATTCGCCCGGAATTCCAGTTAGATTAAACGCTAAAAAATTTAAATCTAACGAGGCATTTATACTAATTAAAAAAAGAAAATTTTCATATAAAAATTTTTATTATTTAAGTAAAAATAAAAATCTTAAAGAAGCGGCAAAAAATTTGTATAAAACATTAAGATTGATAAAAAAAAAAAAATATAAGTGTATTGCTGTTGAAAAAATTCCTAATATAGGTTTGGGACTTACAATAAATGATAGATTAAAGCGAGCATCAAAAAAAATGACAATAGAAATAAAAGACTTAAGCAAAAAATATAATAAAGTCTTAGCTGTTAAAAACATAAACTTTAAAATTGATAAAGGTTCAGTTGTTGGACTTTTAGGACCAAACGGTTGTGGAAAAACAACTACGATAGGAATGATGTTGGGATTAATAAAACCCAGTTCCGGAAATATATCTATTAATGGTAAAGATATTGAAAGTGAAAAAAATAGAACCAAAATTTTAGAAAAAGTAAATTTTATATCACCATATGTTGAACTACCCAAAAAACTCACAGTAGAAGAAAATCTTGAAGTTTATGGAAGATTATATGGAGTAAATAATCTACAAAATAAAATTTTGAATTTGATGGAAGATTTAGATTTAACTGATTTTAGAAAAAGAAAAACTGGCGAACTCTCTTCTGGACAAAAAAATAGAGTTTCTCTTGCCAAGGCATTAATTAATGAACCAGAAATACTTCTTTTAGATGAACCAACAGCAAGTCTTGATCCAGATGTGGGTGATTATATTAGAACTTATATTGAAAACTTTGCTTCAAAAAAAGGTACAACTATTTTATTGGCATCCCATAATATGAATGAAGTTGAAAGACTTTGCAGTGAAGTAATGATGATGAAAAATGGAAAAATTATAGATAAAGGAACATGTAATGCTTTAATTAGTAAACATGGAAGAAAAAATTTAGAAGAAACTTTTTTAAAAATAGTTAGAGAATAATATGAAATTTTATAGAATTTATGGATTGTCTATTCGCCATCTTTATTTGATTAAAGGATCCTTTCCAAGAATCTTAGATTTGATCTATTGGCCAACTATTCAAATAATTTTATGGGGATTTATTTCACAATTTTTTACTATGCATAGCGATTATTACAATAATACTGTTGGTGTAATATTAAGTTGCGCAATTCTTTATGATTTTTTATTCCGTTCGAGCATAAGTTTTAATATGTTATTTTTAGAAGAAATTTGGAGTAGAAATTTTACCAATCTATTTGTTTCTCCTTTAAAATTAAGTGAAATAATAACAGCTCTAACTTCTACTGCTTTATTAAGAACGTTAATTGGAATCGTTCCAGCAATAATACTTATGAATCCGTTATTTGGTGTGTCTTTATTAAAAATGGGGCCTCCACTTTTTTTACTTTTTCTAAGTTTATATCTTTTTGGAACAACACTGGGTTTGCTTGTAACATCGGGACTTTTAAGATTTGGTCCAGCATTTGAAAATGTAGCTTGGTCATCTCTTTTTATATTAGCTCCATTAGGTTGTGTTTATTATCCTCTATCAATTCTACCAGAATGGTTACAAATATTTGCTAAAAGCTTACCTCTGGTTTATTTATTTGAAGAAGCTAGATCTATTTTGGTAAATAATATAGTTAATTACAAAAATGTTATAACTGCACTTACATTAAATTTATTTTATTTCTTAGGTGCTATTATTGTTTTTTATTTAGCTTTTTATGGAGCTCGGAAAAAAGGTACTTTAGTAAATATGGGAGAATAATTTGGTGCGCCCGCAAGGAGTCGAACCCTGAACCTCCAGAGCCGAAATCTGGCGCTCTATCCAGTTGAGCTACGAGCGCATATAGTATTATTATTATAATTTATGAAAAATATCATTAAATTAATTGTAGATGATAGTGGAAATGGACAAAGAATTGATTCTTACATTGCTTATAATGATAATGAATTAAGTAGAACTAGAGTTAAAAATTTAATTTTAAAAAAAAGCGTAAAACTAAATAATTCAATTCTCGAAAACCCTTCAAAAAAGATATTTTCAGGAGATGAAATTGTTTTAAATATTCCTGAACCTAAAAAAGCTTCACTAAAACCCTACAAATATAAACTTGATTTAGTTTATGAAGATGATGACTTGTTGGTTATTAATAAATCTTCTGGAATTTCTATACATCCTGGGGCAGGAAATTATGATAAAACTATTGTAAATGCACTGATAGATTATTGTAAAAATAATCTATCAACAATTGGCGATGAACTAAGGCCAGGTATAGTTCATCGAATTGATAAAGATACATCAGGTTTAATTGTAGTAGCAAAAAATAACTTCACTCACGAACATTTGTCTTCTCAATTTAAAAAACATACTATTAAAAGAGTCTATCAAACTTTAATATGGGGAAAATTAAGACCTCAAAACGGAAAGATACAAACCTTAATAAAAAGAAGCTCAAAAAATAGACAACTCATGGAAGTTGGAGTTTTAAAAGGAAAAAAAGCAATTACCAATTATAATACATTAGAGATTTTTGAAAATAACAAAACCCCTACATTTAGTTTTGTAGAGTGTATTCTAGAAACTGGGAGAACCCATCAAATAAGAGTACATATGAGTTATAAAGGAAATAATATTTTAGGAGATAAAAAATATAAAAAAAAATTTAAAAAATTAAAAAAAATTGATGAAGAGCTTAAAAAAGTTATATTAAATTTAAACAGGCACTTTTTGCATGCCAAAACTCTTGGGTTTATTCACCCAAAAACTGGTGAAACTTTAGAGTTTTCCTCAAAATTGCCATATGATTTAGATAAAGTTTTAAAAATGCTAAGAAATACTAACAAATAAAGTTATTGTATTATTTTAAATCTTTATTAAATAAACAGCTACTATGGCAGATACAACTTATAATTTACCGGTACTCTCAAGCGAAGGAGGTCTTTCCTTATATCTTTCTCAAATTAAAAAATTTCCAATGCTTGATGCTGAGGAAGAATATATGCTTGCAAAAAACTGGAAAACAACAGGAAATGTTAAATCTGCAGAAAAACTAGTAACAAGCCATCTGAGATTGGTTGCAAAAATTGCTATGGGTTATAAAGGATACGGACTTCCGTTAAATGAAATGATATCAGAAGGTAATGTAGGATTAATGCAAGCTGTTAAAAAATTTGAACCAGAAAAAGGATTTAGACTTGCAACATATGCTATGTGGTGGATAAAAGCATCAATTCAAGAATATATTCTAAGATCATGGAGTTTAGTAAAAATTGGAACTACAACTGCTCAAAAAAAACTATTTTTTAATCTTAAAAAATTAAAAAACCAAATTGCTCCAAGAAGCGAGGGCGATCTAAGAGAAGAACATGTTAAAAATATTGCATCAAAGCTTAATGTTAGTGAGGAAGAAGTTGTTTCAATGAATAGAAGACTTTCGGGAAAAGAATATTCTTTAAATGCGCCTATTGGCGAAGATGGAGATCAATGGCAAGATTGGATCGTAGATAAAGATATGGACCAAGAGTTAAAAATTGCCCAAAAAGAAGAAATGGAACAAAGAAAAGATTTACTTCAAGAATCAGTAAAAATATTAAACGAAAGAGAGAAAAAAATTCTTTATGCTAGAAGATTAACTGATAAACCGATAACTCTTGAAGATCTAAGTAAAAAATTTAAAATAAGCAGAGAAAGAATACGACAAATAGAAAATAAAGCTTTTGAAAAACTTCAAAAACACATGTTAAATTCAGCTAAATCAAAAAACCTTTTGCCTGCAAATTAAATATTAAAAGGATCTTCCAATAATATAGTATCATTTCTCTCTGGACTTGTAGATATGCTTGAAATTTTAGTTTCTAATATTTTTTCTAAATCCCTTATATATATTTTTGCACTTTCCGGCAGATCATCAAATTTTTTTATTCCTTTTGTTGATGACTTCCATCCTTTAAAAGATTTATAAACAGGTTTTATTCTTAACTGATTTTCTGTTGAAGCAGATAAATAGTCTATCTTTTTTCCATCAAGTTCATAAGCTACACATACTTTAATTTCTTCTAAATCGTCTAACACATCAAGTTTTGTTAAAGCAATTGTATGTATTCCTGAAATTTTTATTGTTTGTCTAACTAATACTGCATCAAACCACCCACATCTTCTTTTTCGGCTTGTAACGGTGCCAAATTCTTTACCTACATTAGCAAGATGCTCACCAATTTTGTTATTTAATTCTGTTGGGAAAGGACCTTCTCCAACCCTTGTGGTGTAAGCTTTGGTAATTCCTAAAACGTAGTTTATAGTATCAAGACCACATCCTGTTCCAATTGCAGCAGATGCTGGAACTGTGTTTGATGAAGTAACAAAAGGATAAGTTCCATGATCCACGTCTAATAAAATCCCTTGAGCCCCTTCAAACAATATTTTTTTACCTTTAGATTTAAACTCATCAATTTTTTTCCATACTGGCTTAGAATATTTTAATATTTTGGGTGCTATTTTTATTAGTTCTCTTTTAATTTCATTTTTGTCATAAGTATTTTTACCCATTCCCTTTCTAATAACATTATGATGTAATAATGAAGTTTCTAATCTTTTGTCTATATATTCTTCTGAGATTAAGTCCAAAACTCTTATAGATCTTCTTCCTACTTTATCCTCATAAGCTGGGCCAATCCCTCTCCTTGTGGTTCCTATTTTTGATTTGCCGGCATCATCTTCTCTGAATTCGTCTAGTTCTTTATGAAAGGGCAAAATTAAGTTTGATGATTCTGATATAATTAAATTTTTTTCAGATACATCTACACCTTTTGACTTTATTTCTTCAATCTCATCTAATAACGCCCAGGGATCAATAACAACGCCATTTCCAATAATTGAAATTTTATTTTTTCTTACAATTCCAGAAGGCAATAATCTTAATTTATAGACTGTCCCGTCTATAACCAATGTATGGCCGGCATTGTGACCTCCTTGGAATCTTACAATTACGTCAGCTTGATCCGAGAGCCAGTCTACAATTTTTCCTTTGCCTTCGTCTCCCCATTGAGTGCCTACTACTACAACGTTTTTCATCTAAATTTTTTACTTACTATAATTGTATTCAAGTGATTAATTGGTCCATAACCTTTTCCATATTTGGGTCTAGTTACAATTGCATGGTTAACATACTTAATTGCCATATCACAAGATTTCTTTAATGTTTTTCCACACGAATAATAGGTGGCGATAGCGCTAGATAAAGTACAGCCTGTACCATGAGTATGTCTTGTGAGAATTTTATTATTTTTAAAAATTGCTATTTCTTTTTTATTAACAAAAACATCTTTCATAATTTTATATGGTAGATGACCTCCTTTAATTAGAACATTTTTTGCTCCTAATTTTAAAAGAATGTTTGCTGCATAAATCATATCTTTGTGTTTTTTAATTTTTATATTTGTTAAAATTTCTGCTTCAGGAATATTAGGTGTAATTAAAGTTGCTTTTTTTATTAATTTTTTTTTTAAAATTTCAATTGCTTTATGATTAATCAATTTTGTTCCATCTTTAGCTACCATTACAGGATCTAAAATAATTTTTTTTATCTTTATTTTTTTTAGTGATTTTAGAACTGCCTCAATTACTTTGGCTGAACCAAGCATTCCAATTTTTATTGTATTAGGTTTTATATCTTGTGATGTAAATTCAATTTGTTTTGATATTTCTTTTGGTGAAATAGGCACAATAGATTTAACTCCAGTTGAATTTTGTGAAGTAATAGCGGTTATTGCTGTCATGGCATATCCTCCAAGAGAAGTTATTGTTTTTATATCAGCTTGAATTCCAGCTCCACCAGAAGAGTCTGATCCAGCAACTATGAGTATTTTTGATTTAGGTTTCAATTTATCTAATTGATCTTTTAACTATTTGAATACATTTTAAAAGTAATTTTTTATTTTCGGACTCTCCCATAATTCTAATTTTTGGTTCTGTACCAGATTTTCTAACTAACATTCTGCCCTGGTTTTTAATAAGTTTTTTTGCCTTTTTTATCGCTATCTTGCATTTTCTGGAATTAATTACTAATTTATTTTTAACAGTTATATTTTCTAATATTTGAGGTGTTGGTTTAAAAACATTAAATAAGTTGCTAGCTTTATTTCCTTTTCTCATTGAAAATAAAACCTCAAGCGCAACCAACAAGCCATCTCCAGTAGTAGCAAATTTTCCTAAAATAATATGTCCTGATTGTTCTCCACCTAAATTAAATTTGTATTTTTGCATTTTTTCTTTAACATATCTGTCTCCCACATTGGCTCTATAGAATTTTATTTTTTGCTTTTTAAAATAGTTCTGTAATCCATAATTTGACATTGTTGTCCCGATAACTCCGCCTTTAAGAATTTTTTTTCTTTTCCATCTGGTTGCTAACATAGCTATTATCTGATCTCCATCTATAATTTTTCCTTTTTCATCACACAATATTACTCTATCAGCATCTCCATCTAAGGATATACCAAGATGACTTTTATGTTTTTTTGTTAACGATCTTATTTTTGATGGAAAGGTAGATCCACTTTTATCATTTATATTTAGACCATTAGGCGAAACGCCTGTGCTAAAAACTTTTGCACCTAAAGATTTTAATAGTGTTGGCCCAGATTTGTATCCTGCTCCGTTAGCACAATCTATTGCGATTTTTAAACCTTTTAAATTGAAATTTTTTGGAAAGTTGCTTTTTAAAATACTTACATATCTATCGTTTCCATCCTCTAACCTCTTTACTCTGCCAAGAATTTCAGCTCTTGAAAGATTTTTTATTATTTTTGAATCAATTAATCTTTCAATTTTTTTTTCAATTTTATCTGAAAGTTTTAAACCGTCGGGTCCAAAAAGTTTTAACCCATTGTCATAATACGGATTATGTGATGCAGTAATCATTATACCCATATTTGCTTTCATTTTTCTTGTTAACATAGCAAGGCCATTTGTGGGTAGTGGACCAAGTGTATAGACATGCATTCCTGCTGATGTTAGTCCTGAAACTAACGCAGGTTCTAGTGTATAACCTGACAATCTAGTATCTTTAGCAATTATTGCAATTTGTTTTGTTTTTTTTAAATTTCTAAAATATGTTCCAGCAGATAAACCAAACCTAAAAAACATTTCACCATTTATATTTCCTTTATTTACTGTTCCTCTTATACCATCTGTTCCAAAATATTTTTTTGACATTAATTAAATTTTATAGACTTAAATACCTTAATACTTTGGTTTACTTCATTAATATCGTGTATTCTCAAAATTTGTACACCTTGTGTCATTGAATACAGTGTCGATGAAATAGTTCCGCCAATTCTTTTTTTGCTATCATTTTTTCCTGACAAATCTTTAATAAATTTTTTTCTTGAAATACCTAACATTATAGGAAAACCTAGCGAGTGGAAAATAGAAATATTTGAAATTAAAGTAATATTATGTTTCAAATTTTTTCCAAAGCCAATCCCAGGATCTAATATTATATTATTATGTTTAATTCCAATTTTTCTTATTTGATTGATTTTTCTTTCAAAGTAATCATATATATCTAATAATACATTTTTGTATTTTGGATCTTTTTGCATTGTTTGAGGTGTCCCTTTCATATGATGAATTATAAAAGGTGTTTTAAATTTTTTTAAAATATTTAATGTGTTTTCATCATAAGTAAATCCAGACACATCATTAATTAAATTTATATTATTTTTAATACCTTGTTCCATTATCCAACTTTTCCTTGTATCTAATGAAATAAAGTTATTTATTTTTTTTAGTTTATTTATTACTGATTTAATTCTTTTCCATTCTATATTTTTAGAAATATCTTTGGCTCCTGGTCTTGTTGATTCACCTCCAATATCTAAAATTTTACATCCTGCTTTTACCAAGTTCTTTGCATACTTATAAGATAATTTTTTATTATTATATAATCCTCCATCTGAAAAGCTATCAGGCGTCAGATTTAAAATACCCATTAAAATTGGAAAAGATGATAAATGTAATTTTTTAAATTTTTTTTTTTTTGTTATTTTTTTTAAATCAAAATATATTTTTTTTCTTAATTTTTTTGACTGTTTTTTTATATCTTTAATATGAATTCTTTTTCTACTATTTCTAGATAATATTTCTAAAGAATCAAAAGATATAAAATTATTACCGTTTAAAGGCAAAGAAAGTTTTTTTTTAACTTTTATTCTAGAATCTGAGCCATAATAAAAATTACACACTTTTGTGTAATATTTTTGCATTATGGATTAATGTACAATTTTTGGTTTTAATCCAATTGATCCCAGAGCTGATCCTTGTTCCTGGTCTTCAATCTTTAGATCGTCTTTGTTAGCAGGATATATATTTTTATTTATTAAATCCTCTATTTCACTTCCTGATAATGTCTCATAAGTAAGGAGAGCCTTAGCTAATTTATGTAAATCATCTATTTTTTCAGTTAATACTTTTTTTGCTCTTTCATATCCTTTATCAACAATTTTTCTTATTTCGCTATCTACTTTTCTAGCAGTTTCTTCAGACATATTTTGCTGCCTTGCAACAGATCTGCCAAGAAAAACTTCTTCTTCATTTTCGCCATAAGCAACTGGTCCTAATTCTTTACTTAAACCAGCTCTCATAACCATTGCTCTTGCTCTTTTTGTAGCTTGTTCAATATCGCTGGCTGCTCCGGTAGTTACCTTTTCTTCTCCAAATATAATTTCTTCAGCAACTCTTCCTCCCATTGCAATTGCCATTTGGGCATGTAATTGTTCTCTTGTCTGAGAAAGTTCGTCTCTTTCTGGTAATTGCATTACCATCCCTAAAGCTCTACCTCTAGGTATTATTGTTGCTTTATGAATTGGATAAGCTGCTTTTTCATTTATAGTTACTATTGCATGTCCAGCTTCATGATATGCTGTTAATTTTTTTTCATCTTCAGTCATAACCATAGACCTTCTTTCAGCGCCCATCATAACCTTATCTTTTGCTTCCTCGAACTCTTGGTTAGTAACAATCCTCTTGTTTTTTCTTGCGGCCAATAAAGCTGCTTCATTGACTAAGTTGGCCAAATCCGCTCCTGAAAATCCAGGAGTACCTCTCGCCACTGTTCTTAAGTTAATATCAGGTGTCATCGATATTTTTTTTGCGTGAACTTTTAGAATTTTCTCTCTACCAATTATATCAGGTAAAGATACAACCACTTGTCTATCAAATCTACCGGGTCTTAGTAAAGCTGGGTCTAAAACATCTGGTCTGTTTGTTGCTGCAATAATAATAACTCCTTCATTAGTATCAAATCCATCCATCTCAACTAATAGCTGGTTTAATGTTTGTTCTCTTTCATCATTTCCCCCACCTAACCCAGCTCCTCTGCTTCTTCCAACAGCATCTATTTCATCTATAAAAATTATGCACGGTGCATGTTTTTTACCCTGCTCAAACATATCTCTTACTCTTGATGCGCCAACACCAACAAACATTTCGACAAAGTCAGAACCAGATATAGTAAAAAATGGTACAGCTGCTTCACCTGCAATTGCTCGCGCGAGTAAAGTTTTGCCGGTACCTGGAGGTCCAACCAAAAGACATCCTCTTGGAATTTTTCCTCCAAGTCTACTAAATTTTTTTGGATCTTTTAAAAATTCTACTACTTCTTCAACTTCTTCTTTAGCTTCCTCTATACCAGCAACATCTTTAAAGGTAACTTTTCCTTTTAATTCATTCATCATTTTTGCTTTTGATTTTCCAAAACCCATTGCTCCACCTTTTCCTCCTTGCATTTGTCTCATAAAAAAAATCCAAACTGCAATTAATAAAAGCATAGGAAACCAAGATAAAAGAACTCCAAAAAGCGAAGGCATTTTTTCTTCTAAAGGAGCAGCAGAAATGCTTACACCTTTTTCAGATAATTTTTCAATTAAATTTGGATCGTTTGGAGAATAAGTTACAAACTTATCACCATTAGACATTATCCCTTTAATATTGTTACCTTGTATTTCTACTTGAACAACTCTACCATTTTCAACTTCAGATAAAAATTCTGAAAAAATTATATTATTTTTTTGGTAATTTGATCCCTGTGGATTTTTAAACATGTTGTACAGACCAACAGTCAACAACACTATGACTGCCCACATAGCTAAATTTTTAAAATTCATAACATATAAAGTAAGAATTATTATAAATTAAACAAGTGTCAATTTGACTAAAAATTAACTTATTTTACTCATTTCTTTATAAATAATGTAAGAATTGTTTAATTTTTCAATAATACAGTTGGCTAGTGAAATTTTTTTAAAGTTTTTTGAGTTAATTTTTTTTAATACAAACGCGACACTTTTTCCTCTTGGATAATAGTATTTTTTTCCGATTTTTTTTAAAATTTTAGAAATTGATCTAAAAACTATTTCATTTGGTTCTTGGAAAAAACGACTATTTAAAATCACTTTTGGTTTGTCTTTTGAAAAATTTGAATTTAACAAAATATTTTGATCTACATAATGGTTAATTGTTTTATTTGAATCCTGCAAATTATTAAGTGTTAATATTAGTTTTTTGTTATCAAGTCCTTCTTTCTTTAAATTATTAATCATTTTTCTGATTCTAACTCTTGTAAAAATATTATTACTGTTTGAAGGATCTTTAATATAAAAATTAAAAATATATTTTGCCACATAAGTTAGAGACTTTTTATCCACATTAATAAACGGCCTTAAAATATTAATTTTATTTCCTCTTTCTGTTTTTGTTTCATTAAAAGATGCCAGACCTTTTAACCCGGAACCCCTTAATAACCTTATAAAAAAATTTTCATACAGATCGTCTATATGATGCCCAAATAAAATATTTTGCACTTTATCATTCAAGCACTGATTAAATAATAATGTATATCTAGACTCTCTGGCTGTTGATTGAATATTTGAAGTTGGCTTTTTTCCTCTCCAAGTTAAAACCTTACATTTTATGTTAAATTTTTTTAAAAAAACTACAATTTGGTTTGTTTCTTTTGAAGAATTTGTTCTTAATTTATGATCAACAATGTAATAAAAAATATTGATATCTTTCTCAATTCCATAACATTTTGCAAAATAACATAATGCCAGACTATCGGGCCCTCCAGAAAGAGCTACAGCAAGATTTTGGGAATCGTCATTGTTTTTTAAAGAGTTTTTAAAGATATTATAAATTCTTTTAATTTTAAGATTTTTTAAATTTCTAAATAATTTTTTATGACTATGTTTTTTTACATTCAAACTTTTTTTCTTCATATTTAGCTTTTTGAAGAACAGATTGATTTGCTTCAGGGTATTTTTCTGCCACTCCAGAAATCATTAAGCAACCTTGATCTTTTTCTCCGATCTGAACTAATGATACTCCAAGTTTTAGTAAATTTATAGGAGCTTTTTCACTTTTAGGATATTTTTGATATCCTTCTAAATATGCTTCTGCTGCATCAGTATACAATTGTCTAATTCTAAAAGTTTCTGCGTACCAATATTGAGCATTTCCTGCTAGAGAATGTTCAGGATTTGTAATAACAAATTCTCTAAATGCTCTTTCCGCAGTATTATAGTCTCCAACTTTTAAAAAACTTGTTGCAAATTCATATTGTTTTTCAGGACTTTCTTCGGGAAGCAGTCTTTCTTCTTTTTCAAAAACTTCTGTAACTACAGTTGATGTGGATTCAATTGATTGTGTTTGCTGGGTTTGTAAGTTGGTTTCAGTATCTTTATAAGAAATTGCTCCTAGGTCTTGTGGTTGAGATGTTCCAGGTAAAATTTTTTCTTTTTCTTCAATATTTGAAGAAACTGTTAGGTTTGTATCATTATTAAGAAAATTAGCTTTCTCTTCAAGTTGTTGCAACCTAAACTGATTGTCTGCTTGTGTCTTTGAAATTCTATTAGATAATTTATCAATCTTAAAATTTATTTCTTCAAATCTATTTGTAAGATCTTGAAATTGTTGTTCTATTTCAGAAAGCTTTAATAGATGTCTTGTTAAAACTTCTTCAGAATTTTGATCAAGAGTATTCGTCGAATCGCTTGATTGGCCCTCAGCATTAAATGAGTCTGAATATACTGCCCTTTCTAATGTTTTAAGATCTTTTTGAATTATTTTTAATATTTCATCTATATTATGATTTTCTGCTTTTAAATTATTAATTGAAAAAAATAGAAAAATAATTGCAAAAAAATATTTAATTTTTGATCTTACCATAAATGCATTTGTATTTATAATAATGGCAAAAAAAAGACCCCAGGTACTTTTTAGGTAACCGGGGTCTTAATAATGTAATTAAATTAATTTCTTAATTTGCTTTAACAGTAACTGATCTTCTATTCTTAGACCAAGATAGTGGATTTGATCCTGAGTCGACAGGTCTTTCTTTTCCATAGCTAATCACTGAAATTCTATCCGAAGAAACTCCATAAGTCATTAGATAATCTTTGGCAGCATTCGCTCTTCTTTCTCCTAGAGCTAAGTTATATTCTCTTGTACCTCTTTCATCTGCATGACCTTCAACAACTATGTTAATGCTTGGATTCTGTCTTAACCATCCAGCTTGTTTTCTTAAAGTTTCTCTTGAACGTGTTGTTAAAACTGATTCATTTGTCGCAAAGAAAACTCTGTCCGGAACCCCATCAGCTAAATATTTAACTGTGTCTGTGCCGGTGTACACATCCCCTTGCATTTGCGCTCCAGTAGTTGTTGTCTTCTTGGTTGCGCATGCTGTTAATACTAAACTCATTAACAATACTAATATTGCGTTTCTGTAAATTCTGCTTAAATTCATTGCCGCTCCTTAAAATCTTTTTATTGAACTTTTTCACAACTAGATAAATCTTTCAAGTCAAAAAATCAACATTATTTAAAAAAATTTTGTTAATTTGTAGGTTAATTGCTCAATAAAGAGGACCAAGATGGGTCGGATCCATCAGTTTCTGTCTCTACAAGCCTTTCGTTGTATCCTGTTAAATCGATTGACCAAAGCTTTGCTGAAAAACCTTCTCCTTTGTCATTGCTCTTGGTTTCTCTATAAAAAACTAAAACTCTTCCATTGGGTGACCAGGATGGTGCTTCTTGATAATAATTTTCAGTTAACAATCTTTCTCCTTTTCCATCAGTTCTCATAACTCCAATATAAAACTTTCCTTTATGTAATTTTGTAAATGCGATCAAATCACCTCTTGGAGACCATACTGGCGTTCCATATAAACCATTGCCAAAAGAAATTCTTTTAACTTTAGTTCCATCGTTTTTCATAATATATATTTGTTGGTATCCACTTCTATCTGAATTAAAAGTTATATATTGTCCGTCAGGTGAATAAGATGGTGATGTGTCTATTGAAGGATGGTTGGTTATTCGTTCAACTATTCTATTTTCAAGATCCATTGTATAAATGTCAGAGTTTCCGTCTTTTGCAAAACTCATTATAATTTTTTTTCCATTTGGCGAAAATCTTGGTGCAAATGTCATGCCTGGAAAATCACCAACAACTTCTTGAATTCCAGTCTCTATATCTAAAAGATAAACTCTGGGCAAATTTTTAAAATAAGATAAATAGGTTACCATTTGATTTGTTGGATTAAATCTAGGCGTAAGAACTAATTCATTTCCTAAAGTTAGATATTTAGTATTAAAACCATCTTGATCCATAATTGCCAATTTTTTAATTCTTTTTGTTTTAGGTCCTTCTTCTGAAACATAAATTATTCTTGTATCAAAATAACCTTTTTCTCCTGTGAGTCTTTCATATACTTTGTCAGTTATAATATGCCCTACTCTCCTCCAATTCTTTGGAACTGTAGTAAAAGCAAGTGCTAGCATTTCTCTACCGGCAAGCACGTCCCATAATCTAAATTCAACTCTTAATTTTTCATCAATTAATGAAACTTTTCCTGTAATTAATGCTTGTGATTTTATTAGCGCCCAGTCTTCAAATCTTGGCTTGAAGTGCGCTACATCAGGTTTTTGCAAAAAAGCATCTTTACTTAAAGGATTGAATAAACCAGTTTTTTTTAAATTATTTTCAACAACAACTGAAATTTCTTGACCTAAATTTTTTATTTTTAAAATATTTTCTAATTGAGATTCTGATTCTGGGTTCGAAAAAAGTGGAGAGACCGCAATAGGCAGTGGATTTAAATTTCCTCTTGTAATATCAACTTCGACTAATGAAAATGATTTAAATGGATAAAACAATAAAAACAAAAATATAATAATCTTAGTATTTCTCATCATCCTTCTAACATCTCTCTTGCATCAAAATTTAATTGTAAATCTTTCCATCTTTCATAGCCAGTGGTTGGAACTCTTAAAGGCTGACATAATTTGATTGCTCTTAGAGCGCTTTCCGCTAAAACTTTATAAAATCCTTGACCGGGTTTGTTCATTCTTGCGTGATCCAGTATTTCTGATTTCACAACAGTGCCATCTGGTTTTAATTTCAATTTAATTCTAACTAATAAATTTTCATTATAGGGTAAACCCAATGGGATGCTCCAGCAACCAAATATTTGAGCTTTAAGCGCATCTTCTTCTGATAATGTTAAACTAGAAAAATTCATTGTTTTATCTTCGGATTGTGAAATTTTATTAGTTTTTTTTGTTGTTTCAGCCATTGTTTCCTTTGATTTGTCAATAAGTGCAGCAATAGCGTTGGTATCAAACATTTCTTTTTTCTCAAACTCTGAAACTTGTTTTACTTCACTATCTATTTTCTCTGGATTTTGTTTTTTTTCTTTGATTTTTTTTATTTTTTCAACTTTTTTATCTGGCAATGGTATTGCGTCTGGCTTCACTTTTTTAATTTTCTTTGGTGGGGCTTGTTCAGATAACAGTTTTTCTTTTTCTTTCTTAACTTTTTCTATTATTTTTTTTGCTTTTGGGGCATAAGGAATATTTGTTTCATCAGTAATTTGTATTAACTCAATAGATATTAATGGAGGAAGTTCTATAGGTTTTTTTGAAATAAATGGAAGACTTAGTGCAGCCAAAAAAATAATCGCAATATGAAATCCTGAAGAGATTATAACGCTTTTATACATTAACTATCTTTCTTTATATGGCTCTGAAATTAATGCTACCTTTGTAAATCCTGATCCTGATAACATACCCATTATTTCAAGAACTCTGCCATAATTTATAGCTTTATCTCCTCTTACATAAATTCTAGTATCAGTTCTGTTTTTAGTTACAGCTAAAATTTTAGCAGTTATTTTTTCATATTCCACTTTGGACTCTTGAACAAAGACTTCGCCTTTTGCATTTATAGTTAATGTAAGAGGTTCTTGTTCTTCTGGAAGTGAATCTGCAGAACTTTGGGGTAAATCTACCTGAACTCCAACAGTTAATAATGGAGCCGTAACCATAAATATTATTAATAAAACCAACATTACATCTACAAATGGAGTAACATTTATTTCGCTCATTGGCTCTCTGGATGAACGTTTTAATTTAAATGCCATTTTAAATTATTGATATAAATCTTTTAGAAAAGTTTTCTAATCTTTGTAAATATTTTTTTGAGTCACTGCTAAACTTATTATATGCAACTACCGCAGGTATTGCAGCCAACAAACCGAGAGCAGTAGCAAAAAGAGCTTCGGCAATTCCTGGTGCAACAATTGCTAAACTTGTGTTTCTAGATATTGCAATAGATTGGAAAGAATTCATTATTCCCCATACAGTGCCAAACAATCCAATAAAAGGAGCTGTAGATCCAACAGTTGCTAGGAAAGTATAATTTTTTTCTATATTATTTATTTGTTGTTCAATTTGAACTTCTAAAATACTTGTTAGTCTTTCCTGTAAATTAGATTTTGAACGTGATTTCATAACTGTTTGCATCGATCCTTTAAATACTTTGGCCATGGGGTCATCTAAATTTGCGGGTAAATTATTATAAAATGACTCCGCAGATTTTGATTTCCAAAACTTTTCCTCAAATTCTTCAGAACTTTTATTTATTTTTTTAAATAATTTATATTTATCATAGATAATTGCCCATGAATAAATTGAGCTCACAATTAAAATTATTATTACTGATTTGACTATTATGTCGGCTCTTAAAAACAATTGTATAATTGAAAAATCAGTATTGCTTGCCATCCCTACGGCTTGAGTTGTGATTTCAGCGTCCATTTGTATGATTTCACACTAAAATGTGTCATCAATTTGTCTTAATGAATAAGATTATTCTTCTAATTTATATGTATTATTAAAAAAACTAGCGATTAATATAGCGTCAGCTTTATTTGAATCTTTTTTTCTTGATAATTTTTGAGAAATATAGGGAAAAATTTCAATAGCTTTGGTTCGGCTAGCATCTTTTTCTGTTTTAATTAAATTAAAATATTTTTTCCATTTTGCTGGTCTAACAAAATACATTGATAGTTGCATGGCTGAACACACTCCTTTTATGATGCCAAAAGATTGCCCAAAATTAAACATGCTAGTTACTCCTTGTCCAGGCATTGCAGATACTTGTTCTACAACAACAAATATGTTCTTTTTTGGAAGATCTTTAATTCTTAGAAATATTTCATTGTAAATTTGAGATCCGTTGACTTGTCTTTTATTTTTTTTACCATCTGCCATACTGGGCATTTCAATAACATCTTTGACTTCTCCATTTTCAAAGAAACAAATAGCGCCTGAAATTCCAGGATCTATACCTATAATCAACATATTTTATTCATTAAATTTAAAATTTGTATAAATACTTTGAACATCCTCATTATCCTCTAGGATTTCTAAAAAATCTACAATGTTTTCTTTCTGATCTTTTGCAATTTCTACATTATTAATTGACATCCATTCAATTTCGGTTGAAATAAAGTTGTTAATTTTTTTTTCAAGATTTTTTTTTACATTGTATATTTCACCTTTATCGCAGTGAATCTCGTGATAATCAATATTTGATAAACATTCGTTTGCACCTGATTCTATTGCAAGTTCAAATACCTTTTCATAATCAATTTCTGATTTATCAATTTTAATAACTCCTACTTGTTGAAAATTGTGTGCTGCAGAACCAAGTGTTCCAAGACTTCCACCACATTTTTGAAATATTGTTCTAATGCTAGAAGCTGTTCTATTTTTATTATCAGTTAAAGTTTCTACTATAACTGCTATTTTATTTGGTCCAAATCCTTCATACCTCATGCTCTCAAAATTGGAATCTGCATTAATCTGAGATTTTTCTATAGCTCTTTTTATATTTTCTTTTGGCATATTTGCAGACCTGGCTGACTGAATAGCTGACCTTAATCTTGCATTCATGTCTGGACTTTTATCTCCTAATTTTGCAGCAACAGTAATTTCTCTGGATAGCTTGGAAAATATTTTAGATTTTTGTTTATCTGCTTTACCTTTTTTGTGTTTTATACCTGCCCAATGAGAGTGACCTGCCATATTTTATATTCTAATGAGTGTTTTGTAATTTTCCACCGTGAATAAAGTGTTGAATATTTTCTGCTAAACCAGTTTTATTGTTTGCTTCAACTATAACTCCACACAAGCTTGCTTCGCCCACTGCAGGGAAATGCTTAACCGAATTTTTTTTTGTAAATCTGTTTATAGAGTTTTCTTTGTTCATTCCTATGACTGAATTATAATCTCCACACATTCCAGCATCCGTTTGGTAAGCGGTTCCCATTTCTAAAATTCTACCATCATTAGTTGGGACATGGGTATGTGTTCCAACTACAAGAGTCGCTTTACCATCGAAATAATGTCCAATTGCCATTTTTTCGCTAGTTATTTCTCCATGAAAATCAACAATTAAAAAATCATAATCTTTTCCTAATTTATTTTTTTTTAAAAAGTTGGAAGAAGATTCAAAAACATCATCACATTTTTTCATAAAAATGTTCCCCATTAGGTTTAATACTCCAATTTTTAATCCCATTTTTGTGTCATATATTTCAAAACCTTTTCCCGGGGAACCAACTATAAGATTATTTGGTCTCAAAAGTCTTTTTTCTTTTTCTATATGATCTAGTGTTTCTTTTTGATCCCAAACATGATTTCCTGTAGTAATAACATTTACTCCGGACTCAAATAATTCATTTGCAATTTTTTCAGTAATTCCAACGCCTTGATCTGCTGCATTCTCACCATTAACAATTACAAAATCTATTCCATTATCAGATATTATATTTGATAAATTTTTTTTAATGGCATCACATCCAGATTTACCAACCACATCTCCTAAAAAAAAAAGATTCATATTAAAATATGCTTTTCAGTAAAAATTACATCTAATCTCTTATCATATTTGTTATGTGGAATCTTTTTAATTTTTTGAAACGATGCGGCCAATCCAATTGACAAAAATTTCTTTTTTTTTATTAATTTTTGAATATATCTGTCATAATATCCTCCTCCATAACCAATTCTGTAAAGATTGTTATCAAATGCAACTATTGGTACCAATAAAATATCAGGATAAATAATTTTATTTTCTTCAGGTTCTGGAATTCCATATTTATTGATTTTTAATATATTGTTAGAAGACCAAGCATAAAAGTCCATTTCATTATTATTCTTAATGACTGGCAGAGAAATTTTATAATTTTTTTCCTCAAATTTTTTTAAAATTTCTAAATCATCTATCTCGTAATTTACAGGATAATATCCTCCTACAGATATACCGGTTAATTTTTTTTTTTTAAGAAAATTGAAAAATTTATAAATATTAATTCTCGTATTTTTATTTAATTTATGCTTTCTTAAATTAAGAATTTTTCTTCTTATCTTGAATTTATTCACAAGTTTTACTGGATAGGATTATTAGAGCTTGCTTCTTTAACAAAATTCTCAATTTTATCAGTGACATTATCAATAATTTTTTCATAATCTTCTCTGTTTTGGTCTATCTCATTTTTTAAATGATTTTGTTGTTCATTTAACATATTGATCTCTGACTCTTTATTATCTTTATATTCATAGACTAAAGATTTAAGTTCTTTAAATTTTTCTGTTAATTTTGTTAATTCTTCCTTTTTTTGATCAATTTTTTTTTTAGTTTCAAAATACTCATCCATAATTGTAATTGAGGTTATAAGTAAAAGTTTATTTTCGCCTATATTACCTAATGATGATTTCAAATTATTAAATTTTTCATTTAAATAAATTGAAAGTTCTTTTAAATGTTCCTCTTGGCCATTTTCGCAAGAAAGAAGGAACTCTTTACCATTAAATTTTATATTTACATTTGCCATTTATCAATTTCTTCCAGGAGTGAATCAGTTTCTTGATTTAATTCATCTATTTTTTCTGAAAATTCCATTTCTTTCTTTTGTTCATTGGTTTTTTTATCGTTTAAAACTGAAATCTTTATTTTAAGCTTCTCATATTCATCCTTTAAAATAAAATACTTGTCTTCTAAATCTTTTTTTTCAATTTCTAATTGATTTTTTTGTTCTTTCAAATTATCAATTTTTTCTGACATAATGGGGTTATTAAAATCTAAACTATTGAGTTTATTTATTGCTTCATTAAGTTTTTTTTCTTTTTCAAAAATTGAATTCATATATATATAAATATATTATTAAATTGAGTCTTCTTAGTCTAGATAGGATAACATTTGAATAAACAAAATAGAGATCTTGCAAACGCAATTCGATTTTTATCAATTGATGCAGTTGAAAAAGCCAACTCTGGACATCCTGGAATGCCTATGGGAATGGCAGATGTAGCTACGATACTCTATAAATACTACCTTAAGTTTAATCCTAAAAATCCTGGTTGGATTAATAGAGATAGATTCGTTTTATCTGCAGGTCATGGATCTATGCTTTTATATTCTTTGCTATATTTAACTGGCTATAAAAGTATTTCTTTAAAAGATATTAAAAATTTTAGACAATTAAACTCTATATGTGCTGGCCATCCAGAATATCATCCTAATTCTGGAATAGAAACAACTACCGGCCCCCTTGGTCAAGGTATATCAAATGCAGTTGGTTTTGCTATTGCAGAAGAGATTTTAAAAAAAAAATTAGGTAAAAAAATTATAAATCACAAAACATATGTTTTGGCTGGTGATGGATGCTTAATGGAAGGAATAAGTCACGAATCTTTAAGTTTGGCAGGCCACTTAAAATTAAAAAACTTAATTTTATTATTTGATAACAACTCAATTTCAATTGACGGACCAACTAGTCTTGCTGTGTCTGACAATTTTAAAAAAAGATTTAATAGTTATGGATGGAATTATATTGAAATAGATGGTCATAATGAAAAACAAATTTATAATGCTTTAAAAAAAGCACAAAAATCAAAAATTCCTTCGGCAATTTCTTGCAAAACAACTATTGGTTATGGATCTCCAAATAAATCAGGAAAAGCTTCTGTCCACGGAAGCCCGTTAGGAAAAGACGAAGTTTCTTTGGTAAGAAAAAAACTAAAATGGAACTATAAACCTTTTGAAATCCCAAAAAAGATAATGGACGAATGGAAAAAAATTGGGAAAAAAGCATCACAAAAATCAGAAAATAAGAAAATTAAAAAAAATGTTTCAAAGGTAGTTTCTAAAATCATTAAACAAGAAAAACATATTTACCTAAAATCAATGGAAGCGATGGCAACAAGAAAGTCTTCGCATAAAATATTAAACTCATTGACAAAAAAAATACCTGAGCTTATTGGAGGATCTGCAGACCTTGCTGGATCAAATAATACAAAAACTGATAGTCATAAAATAATTAAACCTGGAAATTTTGAAGGTAATTATATTCACTATGGTGTTAGAGAACATGCGATGAGTGGAATTATGAATGGAATTGCATTGCACAGCAACTTAATTCCATACGGTGGAACTTTTCTTATTTTTAGTGATTATTGTAAACCGTCTATAAGATTATCTGCTCTAATGAATCAAAGGGTAATTTATGTTATGACGCATGACTCGATTGGACTAGGTGAAGATGGGCCAACTCATCAACCGATAGAACAACTTTCAAATTTAAGATCAGTGCCAAATTTAAATGTATTTAGACCAGCAGATACAATAGAAACTTTTGAATGCTGGGAACTTGCTTTAGTAAGCTCTACTTCACCAAGCATTATTGCGCTATCTAGACAAAAAATTAATCCAGTAAGAAAAAAATATGAATCTGAAAATAAATGTGCATTAGGTGCATATGAAATTTTAAGAACTAATAAAAAAATAGAACTAACCATTCTTGCAACAGGATCGGAAGTTAATTTAGCTATTGAAGTTAGTCATAAATTGGCCACACAAAACATTTACTCAAAAGTTATATCAGTGCCTTCATTAGAAATATTTAATATTCAATCAAAAGAATATAAAAAAGAAATAATGAATGAAACTAAAGATAAAATTTCCATAGAAGCAGGCTTAACAGAACCATGGAAAAAATATGTAGGAGAAAATGGGATTAGCTTTGGAGTTAATGATTTTGGTAAAAGCGCACCTGGAAAAGATATTTATGAATATTTTTACCTATACAGTGATTATATAGTTAAACAAATAAAAGCAATGTTAGATAAATAATATGACAATAAAAATTGGAATTAATGGTTTAGGAAGAATAGGAAGAATGGTTATTAGATCCTTAATCGAAAATAATAATAAAAAAATAGAAATAAAACATATTAATAGTCGATCAAATTCGGAAGTCATGTCTTCATTATTAAAGTACGACTCTATTCATGGAAAAATTAATTCTGAAATCAAACACGGAAAAAACTATTTAAATATAAATGGTAAAAAAATTACATTTTCACAATATTCAAATTTGAATGAAATAGAATGGAAAAATTTTGGGGTAGATTATGTTTTAGAATGTACTGGAAAATTTAATTCAAAAGATAAGCTAATTGCTCATATAAAAAATGGAGCAAAAAAAGTTATTGTTTCCGCGCCGTGTAAAAACGCAGATAAAACTATTGTTTATGGAGTAAATCATAAATCTATTAACAAAAATGATTTAATTGTTTCAGCAGCCTCTTGTACTACAAATTGTCTTGGACCTGTGGCCTATGTATTAAATAAGGAATTTAAAATAGAAAAAGGTTTTATGACAACAATTCACTCATATACCTCTGATCAAAGATTGTTAGATAATTCACATAAAGATTTAAGAAGAGCAAGATCTGCTGGACAATCAATGGTACCTACTTCAACAGGTGCTTCAAAATCTCTTGGTGAAATTATACCTGAATTAAAAGGAAAGATTGAAGGTTCGGCAATAAGAGTACCAACTCCGAATGTTTCATTGGTAGATTTAGTTTTTAATTCAAAAAGAAAACTATCAGTAAAAAAAATTAACGAGTCTTTTAAAAAAGCTTCAAAAAAAGAATTAAAAAATGTGCTTGAAACAACAGAAGAAAAGCTTGTTTCAATTGATTTTAACCACAATCCTAATTCTGCAATAGTAGATTTATCTTTAACAAGTGTTATTGGAGATAACATGGGCAAAGTTTCAGCCTGGTATGATAATGAATGGGGATTTGCTTCAAGAATGTGCGATCTAGCTGAATATATTCATAAAAATTAATTTTTAATGAATAATCTTTTGAATCAAAATTTATTGCTTAAGGGTAAAAAAGTATTGTTAAGAGTTGACTTGAATGTTCCAATTAGCAATAAAACAATAACCGAAACCTCAAGAATAAAAAAAATTATACCAACAATAAAACTATTGATAGAAAAACAGGCAAAAATCATAATTTTATCTCACATAGGAAGACCAAAAGGGAAAGTTGTTGAAACAATGACTTTGGAACCGATTGCAGAAAAACTAGCTTCTTTATTAAATAAACAAATTATTTTTAACAAAAATAAAATAGATAAAATTTCTATTTCTGAATTAAATAAAATTTCAGATGGCTCTATAATGATGTTGGAAAATATTCGTTTTTATGAAGGAGAGGAGCTAAATAATAAAGAATTTTCAAAAAAACTTTCAAGTTTTGGGGATATATACATAAATGACGCTTTTTCTTGCTCTCATAGGTCTCATGCCTCCATTGAAGGTATTGCAAAATATATTCCTTCATATTTTGGTTTACAAATTATTGAGGAAATTAATGCTTTAAAAAAAATAACTTCCGAAATAAAAAAACCAATTACTTTGATTATTGGAGGCTCAAAGATTTCAACAAAAATTAAAATTATTAATAATTTAATAAAAAAATTTAACAACATAATCATTGTTGGTGGGATGGCTAACACAATGTTAAAACATACTGGGTCAAATATAGGAAAATCGATATGTGAAGATGATTGCAGCTCTTTAATAGAAGAAATATTAAATAATTCTCGCAAATATAATTGTAAAATTATATGTCCAATGGATGTTGTGGTTTCAAAAAGTCCTGAAGATATTGGGGTAAATAAGGATATAAAAGAAATAAATGAAAATGAAATGATACTTGATATTGGAATAAAAACAATCTCGCATATAAAAAAATTATTAATGATTCAAATACAGTTTTGTGGAATGGTCCAGCTGGATATTTTGAAAACTCTAATTTTCAAAATGGAACAAAACAAATAGTAAAAATAATTTCAGAAAAAACAATAAAGGATAAAATTTTTTCTGTGGCTGGTGGAGGAGAAACTGTTGCCGCAATAAATAAATTTGAAAAAATAGATTCTTTTACATTTGTTTCAACCGCTGGTGGAGCCTTTTTAGAATATCTTGA
>CACAMG010000002.1 GCA_902533585.1 uncultured Pelagibacteraceae bacterium | reverse complement strand
AAAGGAAGAAATGTAGTTATAGATAAATCTTATGGAGCTCCAAGAACAACAAAAGATGGTGTGACAGTTGCTAAAGAAATTGAGCTTGAAGAAAAATTTGAAAATATGGGAGCTCAAATGGTTAAAGAAGTTGCAAGTAAGACAAATGATGAAGCTGGTGATGGAACTACAACAGCTACAATATTAGCTCAATCAATTGTAAAAGAAGGATGCAAATATGTTACAGCTGGAATGAATCCAATGGATGTTAAAAGAGGAATCGATTCAGCAGTTAACCATGTTAAAGAAAAACTAATTTCATCAGCAAAAAAAGTAAAAGATAGTGATGAAATAGCACAGGTAGGAACAATTTCGGCAAATGGTGATAAAGAAATTGGAAATATGATTGCAAAAGCTATGCAAAAAGTTGGAAACGAAGGAGTTATAACAGTTGAAGAAGCCAAAAGTATAGAAACTGAATTAGAGGTAGTTGAAGGTATGCAATTCGATAGAGGATATCTTTCTCCATATTTTATTACTAATGCTGATAAAATGACAACTGAATTAGACAACCCTTTAATTCTTTTGCATGAGAAAAAATTAACTAACTTGCAACCAATGGTTCCGTTATTGGAATCGGTTGTTCAAGCAGGAAGACCTTTGATGATCATTTCAGAAGATGTTGAAGGAGAGGCTCTTGCAACTCTAGTTGTAAATAAATTAAGAGGTGGATTAAAAGTGGTTGCTGTTAAAGCTCCAGGATTTGGAGACAGAAGAAAAGCAATGCTTGAGGACATAGCCATTTTAACTGGCGGGCAGGTAATATCAGAAGATTTAGGTATAAAACTTGAAAATGTTAAAATAAATGATCTTGGTTCAGCTAAAAAAGTTAAAGTTGATAAAGAAAATAGCACTATAGTAAGTGGTTCAGGTAAAAAATCAGATATTGAAGCTAGATGTAATCAAATTAAAGCACAAGTAGAAGAAACTACTTCTGATTATGATAGAGAAAAACTACAAGAAAGATTAGCAAAATTAGCTGGGGGAGTTGCGGTAATAAAAGTTGGTGGAGCTACTGAAGTTGAAGTTAAAGAAAAAAAAGACAGAGTTGAAGATGCTTTAAATGCAACTAGAGCTGCTGTTGAAGAAGGAATAGTAGTTGGAGGAGGTTGTGCTCTTCTTTATGCTGCGCAAGATCTTGAAAAAGTTAAAGTAAAAGGTGATGACCAAAAGGCTGGTGTAGAAATTGTTAAAAGCGCTTTACAATCTCCAATCAGACAAATCACAAAAAATGCAGGTGTAGATGGATCTGTTATTGTTGGAAAACTTTTAGAAATGAATAAACCATCACATGGATATGATGCACAAACTGAACAATATGTAGATATGTTCAAAGAAGGTATAATTGATCCGGTAAAAGTTGTAAGGACAGCTTTACAGGATGCGGCCTCTATAGCGGGATTATTAGTTACTACTGAAGCAATGATAGCTGATAAACCTGAAGAAAAAGACTCTGCCCCTGGTGGAATGCCTCCTGGAGGAATGGGTGGCATGGGTGGTATGGGTGGAATGGGAATGTAAACCAGTCCAGTTACTAAAAAAATTTATAAACGCCAGAGAAATTAATATCTCTGGCGTTTTTTTTTAGTAAATATCAATTATTTAATAAAAAATTTTCCTCCAAATAACCTTTCCTTAACCAATATAAATTCTTTTCATAAATCTTAATATTTTTTTTAGGAAAAAATTCCGTTACTTTGTTTTTGTTAGACTCATGATTTATTGAGAAAAAAAACTTTGAATTTTTTATAATATAATCAGAATATTTTTTTTGATTATTTATATCTATTTCTGTAAATGAGTCGCTGTTAAAAACTAAATCATACTTTATATTATTTGAAAATAATGAATTAGGAGATAAAATTTTTATTTTTTCATCATTACTAAATTTCATTGCTTCATCTTGGAAAAGGACATCTTGTTCATTAATTACTCTTGATAAATAGTTAAGTTGACAGATTCTTGGTATTAGAATATCAACTAATGTATAATTTTTAATTCCCAATTTGTAACTATAATAAGCGGTTCTGCCTAGCCCTCCACCAATTTCTAAAATATTTTTAATTTGAAAATTATTGTGTTCAATTGTCTTTTTTATTTTATAAGCTTGATAAATTGCTTGTACTTCTCTTGTAGTAACTATTCCTCTTTTTGTTTTTATTCCTGTTTCTCCTGGAAAAACATTATTAAATTTTAATTCTATATTTAATTTTTTTTCTATTTGATCAATTAAATTTTCTAAATCCGGTTTTTTATTTTTTAAACTAAATCGCTCAGGGTTATTAAGTCTAATAATTCCTAAAAATTCGCTAAATGACAAAATTTGATCTATAACTAATAAAGTATTTTCAAATTTATCTAAGTATCTTGGTTTTTTTTTAAAAATATCACAATTGCTATCAAATCCATAAAACAAATTAAATTTGGATGGATTGTCTAAAGCGTATTTCAATTTATTTTTATCTTTTTTTACATAATTCAAAAAATTAAAATGGTGTTTATTATATATATCAAGCCACATACTATCACTTCCAATAAAATCCTTTTCTTGTTCTAACATTTGATAAATATTATTATAAAATTTATCAGACAAGAATGTAGTTTTGATTGAAGTGCCAGTGGTATAGTTTAGTTTTAGCAAACTGATTTTTCTGAAAAATAGATATTTTAAACCTATAACTTCGAGAAAATATTTTTTAAAATTCATAAATTTTTACAATTAGAAGTTACCTAAAATTATTTTTACCCAAATTTATACTTTCTTACTAGAAATAAATTTTGTTATTATCTAAAAATTTTACCAACCAAATAAAGACCTAGAGCAACTGAAGGTCCAACCCCGAAAGCAAACAATAATGTTCCGATTCCAACTGTTCCTCCTAAATACCAGCCTATAGATACTACAGTTATTTCTAAAAAAACTCTAACTAAAGCAATGGGTAAATTTGTTTTTTTTTGTAGCCCTGTCATTAATCCATCTCTAGGACCGGGACCTAAATTCGAAATCAAATAAAATCCACTGCCTAAACCAACCAACAAAACTGCAAATATTGCCATAAAAATTTGAAGAATATAGCTTTCAGGTGTTTCTATTAGAAATAAAGATATATCTATCATCAAAGCAACTATTGCTGCATTTAATACTGTTCCAATCCCAGGTTTTTGATTTAAAAAAATCCATAAAAAAATAACAAACAAACTTACAAAAAAAGTAATCAAACCTATTGAATAATCAATATGTAAAGAAATTCCTTGTGCAAGAACGCTCCATGGAGAGGCGCCAGTTAATGAGACTAATAATAATCCCTCGCCTAAACCAAAAAGAGTCAATCCCAAACATAAAAATAAGAAAGTAGAGACTTTTGGCTTTAAATTTAGAGGTTTTTTTGAACTCCAATAAGTTTTTGGTATTTTTTTTATAGTTAAAAACATTTTTTTTGATTAGTATTTATACATTCATAACTTAAATTCCAGTTAAATGAAAAAATATATTTATATTCTATTATTAGTATTTTTGGTCTCAAAAGCTCACTCTCATAACGAACATTATCAAGGATTAAAAAAAATAGAGATGGAAGTTTTAAGAAATGGCAATGTAATTGGCTATAGTAATTATTTTTTTGAACATAAAGGAAATAAACTGGAAGTAAAAAATTATACTAAATTTAAAGTTGACTTACTTGGAGTTACAATATTTTCAATTTTAAGTGAAGGTCTAGAAATATATGAAAATGATAAACTTATACACTTTAAATCAAATACATTTCAAAATAATAAAGAAAAATACGTTAGATTAAATTATGATGAATCTTCAACAAAGTTTGTAATTGATGGCTCTTCATATAAAGGTAAGGCAGAGATTAATTGTGTAATTGGAAACTGGTGGAATCACAGAATTTTAAAAGCTAAAAAACAAATTAGTCCACTTTCGGGCAGTATAAAAGATCAGATTGTTACGCCTACAGGACAAGATTATATTGTTATTAATGGTAAAAAATATTTAGCCGATAGATTTAAATTAAAATCTAAAGATCAAACTTTGTCTAAAGATAAAAAATTAGATTTTGATATTTGGTATAATAAAGAAAATAATTTAATATTAAAAGTTTCCTATTCAAGAATGGGCAACTGGGAATATAGAATAAAAAATTTTGAATAATTAATTTATGTCAATCTGGGGAAGTTTAATTGGTGGAATGATTGGTTTTTCTCTTGGGGGACCTTTTGGAATGCTCTTAGGTTCTCTGATTGGCGGCAAAATATCAAGATCAAGATCTGGGGTCGGTTTTGGAAAATTTGCTCAGCCTCAACAAATCTTTGCATTATCATTAATAGTTTTGTCTGCAAAAATAAGTAAAGCTGATGGGCAGGTTAGCAAAGAAGAATTAATAGCTGTTAAAGAAAAATTAAGAATACCTGATAATGAGTTAGATCAAGTTGGAAAAATATTTAACAGGGCCAAAGAAGAAAGTACAGGTTATGAACCTTATGCTAAACAAATTGCTAAAATATATAAAGGAAATTTAAATATTTTAGAAGAGGTAATAAATATACTTTTTTATATAGCTGAAGCTGATGGAAAAGTTAGTTCAAATGAGTTAATGATGATTGAAAGTATTGCTGAAATTTTTGGTTTAAATAAAGCTCAATTTAATGGAATAAAAGAAGCAAGAAAATCCTCAGACAAGCTCAATCCATATATCGTCTTAGAAAGTAAGCCTGATGATAACCTTGCAGCGATAAGAAAAAGATATCTTAAATTAAGTAAAGAACATCATCCAGATTTATTGATTAGTAGAGGAGTGCCAGAAGAGATTATAAAAGAAAGTAAGAATAAAATGAGAGCAATTAATTCAGCTTGGGATCAAGTTCAAAAATTAAAATCTTAAAATTGTTCGTCTTGATTGTAGCCAGAGAACTTTTCCACCAGATACAGAAAACTATGATGTAAATATAAATCAAAGAGGTGTATCAATTTTTGTTAATGTATAATTGCTTAAATAGCCTTTTTAGACCTTTCTCTACTTAAAAGCTGAGTAAGAGAGTCTACCATGATGTCTGAGGCTTTAAATATTTCACTTGGTTTAAATTCATATGAAAGATTTTTTTCTGGATTTGATTTATCCTCAATTACTATTCCTTTATCTGGAGAATTGTCTTTTATATAAATCAATATTAACCAATCTTCATCAGAAGATTCATCCCATTTAATAAATATTTCACCATTTTCAAACCTTCTATCTATACATCGAAATATGGAAATATTTCTTGTGATATGTCTTTTATTTAACTGAAATACTAAGCTGTTTGCACTTCTATAAAAACTTTCTAGTGAATTTTCAATTTTTTGTCTCGCTAAAGTGTACTCTTTTTCTTTTCTTAGAAGTGTGTCCCTGTCATCATCTTCTTGTATTTTAACACCTAGCGCTTCAACTCTTTCTCTAATCTTTTGATCTCTAATTTGTCTATATTTTTCTTTGAGTTTATCAATTCTATCTTGTAAACCAGCATAATCTTCTCGTTGCTCTTTTAAGGAAATCTTTTCTAATTTTGCTAATTCTTTAACTTCTCTAATTCTAAATTTATCTATTTGTTGTTCTATTTTTAATTCCTCTAAAAATTTTCTTTGTCTTTCAGCTTGTTCTTTTCTTAAAATTGCTTGTTCTTTTCTTAAAAATATTTTTATATCTTTGGCTCTTTCTTTTTGTAATCTTATCTCATCTCTAAGTGATTCTTTTTTAATTTTTAAAGCAAGTTCTTTTTCCTTTTTTTCTCTATTTTTATTTTCTATTTTTATTTTTTCATCTTTGTTAAACTCTTCTAATTTAATTCTCTTTCTCTCTTCTGACTTTAAAATTTTATATTCTTGAATTTTATCATCTATTTTCTGAAAAAAACCCTGGATCGTTTTATCTAGATTAATGTTTATTTTAAATTTAAAACTTGTTTTAAGTCTTTCTTGAAACCTTATTATTTTAAGTAAAAAACTATTTTTTTTTCTTTTTAGTAAATTAAAGTTTATAGGTATTTTTGTTATATATTTTTTTTTTTTGTATCTTGTTAATTTTTTTCTTAAAGTTTTTTTTTTTATAAAAAAAATTTTTTTTTTTATTCTCTTTTTCTTTTGAATTTTTAATTTTTTTTTTTTCTTTTTTTTCATAAAACATCTTAATTTTGACTTATCAAGAAATTATTAATAAATATAGTCTCTTGTATAAGGAACTGAAGTTAATTTCTTTGTCAGCTGAAGTTGAAATACAACCTGATCACCCCATTTAAAAGCCATTTCACAGCCTGCTAAATAAAATTCCCACATTCTCAAAAATCTTTCATCAAACATTTCCAATACTTTATCTTTTTTTGATAAGAATCTTTGTTTCCAATGATTCAATGTATGTGCATAATGCATTCGCAAAACTTCAATGTCTGATATTATAAGGCCTGATTTTTCAATTGGGATAGTGATCTGACTTAAACTGGGAGTATACCCTCCTGGAAAAATATATTTAGTAATCCAAGGATGAGGACTTCTTGGAGAATTTACTGATCCAATTGTATGAATTAAAGCAACACCATCATCATGAAGTAAATTATTAACAGTATTAAAAAAAGTTTTGTAAAACTTTGTGCCCACATGTTCAAACATGCCTACACTTACAATCCTATCAAATTTTTCATTAATTTGTCTGTAATCTAAAAGTTTAAATTCTACTTGATTTTCAAGATTAAGTTCTTTTGCTTTTTTTTTGCTGTATTCAAACTGATTTTCAGACAAGGTGATTCCGACAATTTCACATTGTGTTTTTTGTGCAATCTCTAGAGCCAAAGTTCCCCATCCGCTACCTATGTCTAAAACTTTTTGATTTGGTTTTAAATTAAGTTTTTTTATAATATGATTAATCTTATTATTTTGTGCAATTTCTAAAGTATCATTCTCATTTTGAAAATATGCACATGAATATTGTCTCTTCTCATCTAAAAATAAATCATACAGTTTTTCTGAAATATCATAATGATGAGAAACATTTTTTTTAGATTTTGTAATAAAATTATAATTTGTAAAAAATCTATAAGTTGATCTTAATTTATTAAATATTTCACTAAATTTATTTATTTCATTTCTACCAATATTTTTCATTGCAATATCTAAAAACTCAGTCAATGAACCATTTTCAATAACAAGAGAACCATCCATATATGCTTCACCAAAATATAAATCTGGACTAAATAAAAGTTTGTGATGTAATTTTCTATCTAATAGTTTAATTGAAATTGGTAATTCTTTTTTTGGTTTTCCTATTACATATTTATTTAAATCCGCATCAATTAATAAAAAACCATCTTGCTTAATCATTTTATTTAAAAAACTTGCTAAGTACATTATGCTGTTTCTAGTTTTGTTAATTTAAAATCTAAACTACTCAAATCATCAAGTAATTTTTTTTTATCTTTTGGGTTTAAAATACTTAATGTGGGCAAAAGATTATTATAATCTTCATCTTTTTGCGAAAGAAATGTATGAAGAGCAGAAATTAAATTAAATTGCTCAAAAACTTTTCTTACATCGCAAAGTTTTTCATTTTTAGATTGTTCTCTTTGATTATAAAAGTCTTCGTAAACTTTTCTTGCAAGTGGAGCTGTTACATTGCAAGTTGCGGTAATAATTCCTGAACAACCTATTTCTAAACCTTTTAATAATTTTCCCTCCGACCCAGGAAAAATTGAAAAATTATTTATTTTTAAATTTTCAAATAAATTATATGAACTATCTTTTACTCCAATAATTTGCTTTGGGAACTTTTTTGTTAACTCTTTGATACAATTAATACTAAATTTATAGCCACATAATTTTTCAAAATTATATAAAATTATTTTGCTGTTAGGAATCTGTTCAACAATTCTTGAGTAGTAAGAAATAACCTCTTCATCACCATATTTGTAGTATGCAGGTGGCATTATTAGAAATTTATTAAAATCTAAAGAGATACAAACCTTCATGAAATTAATTGTTTCACTTAAAGAATTCAAACCTGTGCCTATAATATATTTTTCTTTATAAATACTTTTAGTTAAATTGTTTATTAATTGTATTTTTTCAGCTACCGAAATTAATTGTGCTTGACCTGTGCTTCCAAATACTGCCACTCCATGACAGCCCTGGTTAATTAGATTTTCTATATGATTTATAGTTTTATCAATGTTTAATGCCAAATTTTCATCTAGAATTGACACAGAGGCCGCATAAATGCCTTTAATTTCGCTCATAAATAAAATTTATATAAAAAAAAAATTTTAGTAAAGATTATAAAGCAATAAATGAAAATATTAATTGTACAAAATAGAAAGGGAATTGGAGATATGGTAATTTTTTTACCATATATAGAAGCAATTTCAAAAAAATTCGGAAAACCAGTAAGCATTCTAGTAAAAGAAAATTCAAAAGCTAGTCATTTTTTAAAAGATAATAAATATGTTGATAATATAATAATTTTAGATCGAGATAACAAAGATAAGAAGGGTTATCATGATGGTATTATGGGATCCATAAAACTTATCAAAGATCTCAATAAGTTTAATTTTGATAAAATATTTATTTTTAATTCTTCTTTAAGATTCAATTTAATTGCAAAGTTGTCGGGTATAAAAAAAATTTATCAATATCCACTTTTTGAAAAAAAAAACCAGCATATAGTTGAAGCGGCTCAAAATTTTTTAAAAGAAAAACTAGATCTTGATATCTTGAGTACTCCAAAGATAGAGATTGGTAATGATAAAGTTAATTATGCTAAAATAAAATATAAAATTTTACAAAATCAAATAAACATTTTATTAGGTATTGGAGGATCTGGTGAAACAAAAAGAATTCCATCAGCAATATTTATCAAATTCATGAAATATTGTTCAGAGAACTTTAATTGTAGATTTTTTTTAGCAACTGGTCAGAAACAAGAAGAACAAAAAATTTTAGACGAAATATTAAAATCAGAATTTAAAAATAAATGTGTTTCTTTAAATCTTTTAAAATTGGATGAAATAATACCAATAATAAAAAATTGCAATATTTCTATATGCAATGACTCCAGCTTTAGTCATCTATCTGCTGCTGTAGAAGTTCCAACAATAGTTTTGATGGCGGACACGCCGTTAATATATGGTAGCTACAGTACTAATATGTATCCAATAATTCCCGATGGAAAAGAAACAGTTGGACATAATACATTGGGCAAAAATAAAATTAATCCTGATAAAATTTATACTAAATTTAAAAATTTGTTAAATTAATCCATATTTTTTAAAACTACTTCTTTTGCTTGATTTACAATTGCAGCAAGTCTTCCTAATTCTGGACTGACATCAGGATGAATTTTTTTCATTATTTTTTTATATGATTTTAAAACTTCTTCTCTGCTATATTTTTTTTTTGGATCTAAATTTAATATTTTATATGCTTCTTCTACAGAAAGGTTTTGTGAATTCAAATTGTGATTTGAGTTATTAAAATTAAATCTTCCAGAATTTTTTAATATTCTTAACAAACTCCAAATTCTAAAGAGTTGAAATAATGATAAGCCAGCTTTAGTTTTAATTAAAGGTAGTATCATTAAAATAAAGGGTAAAGAAAATATAAATCTTCCTGCGTATGCCATTACAATAGCCAAAACTACTGATAGTATTATAGTTAATGATCTAATTCCCTTTGATATTTTTTTACTCGATGTTTTGGCAAACCAGTTAAGAAGGAGATAAACTATGACAAAAATAACAAGTGTTAAGAAAAAAAAATTCATGTATTAAATAATTATTTTATGAAAATACCACAATTAGAAAAAAAACTAGAATTAAAATCTTGTCACAATACCAAATGGGAAGATAATTATAGCTGGATACATCAATCAAATATACTAGAGGTATTAAAGGATGGATCAAAACTACTTCCAAAGGTAAGAAAATACTTAGAAGAGGAAAACGCCTACGCTGAATATAATTTAAAAGATACTAAAGAAATAAAAAAAAAATTATTTGATGAAATTAAAGGAAGAATAAAATTAGATGATGAAACTTTGCCCTACAAAGATATAGATTATGAGTACTGGACAAAAACTACAACTAAAGGAAATTATTCTATTAAACTTAGAAAAAAAATTGGTTCAGAAGAAATAGAAGAAATTTGGAATGGTAACGAAGAAAAAGAAAAATTAAAAACAGAGTATTTTGGACTTGGAGATTTAGAAGTAAGTTATAATGATAAATATCTTGGCTATTCTTTAGATTTAAAAGGATCAGAATATTATACAATTTATATACGAGATATTAAGTCTAATAAGCTAGTTACAGAAAAAATTGAAGAAACAAGTGGAAGTATAACCTTTAGTTTAGATGATAAATTTATTTATTATTCAAAACTAGATGAACATCACCGACCAAGAAAAATATTTAGACATAAAATAGGAGCATCAATTGAAGCAGATGAATTAATTTTTGAAGAAAAGAGTGAAGCTTTCACAGTTAGTATTGACATAAGTTCAGATGAAAAATATTATTTTATCTCAACATCTGATCATAACACGTCTGAACAATATTATTTTGGTATAGATGAAGAAAATCCAAAACCTAAACTTATTAAAGAAAGAAAAAAAGGAGTAATTTATTCAGTTAATTCTTGGAATGGTAAATTTTATTTGCATACTAATGAAAATGCCGAGGACTTCAAAATAGATTTTTGTGATGATTTATCTAATCAAAATTGGAAAGTATTTATTCCAGCTAAAAATGAAGTGTTAATTGGAGGACTAGTATTTTTAAAAAATTGGATTATTAGATCTGAAACATCAAATGCTTTGGGCAAATTAATTATAAGAGATCCGAAAACAGGCAGAGAAGATGATTTAAACTTTGTTGATGAAAAAGTAATTGTTCCTGGAATATCATTAAAACAAAGAGATAAAAATACTGATGAAGTTTATCTTTCATATTCTTCTCCAAAAACACCAGGTAAAACATATTTATATAATTTGAAAACAAATTATAAAAAACTTGTTAAAGAGCAAGAAATTCCATCTGGCCATAACTCTAATGATTATATTGTCGAAAGATTAGAGTGTCCTTCGCATGATGGAAGAATGGTTCCTATAACAATAACGAGACATAAAAAAACTAAAATTGATGGATCTTCAAAATTATTATTATATGGATATGGGTCTTATGGTAGCTCTATGTCTCCAGGATTTTCATCAACAAGATTAAGTTTAATTGATAGAGATATTATTTGGGTTACAGCCCATATAAGAGGTGGAATGGAAAGAGGAATGAAATGGTGGAAAGAAGGAAAATTATTAAATAAAAAAAATACTTTTGAAGATTATATTTATGTTGCAAAATATTTGATTAATAAAAATTATACATCAAAGGGTAAAATCATCGGAATGGGCGGATCAGCTGGAGGATTATTAATTGGGGCTGTCATTAATCAAGAACCAGAATTATTTTTAGGAGTAATTATGGCCGTACCTTTTGTTGATTCTCTTACTACAAACCTAGATCATTCTTTGCCTTTAACAGTTGGAGAATTTGATGAGTTTGGAAATGCAAAAGAAAATAAAGACCATTTTGATTATATTTATTCTTATGCTCCCTATAACAATATTAAAAAAATGAACTATCCGCATATTTTAATAACAACAAGTTTAAGCGATAATAGAGTTCTTTTTGACGAGCCAGCAAAATTTACAGCAAAATTGAGAAGCTATAAAACAGACAAAAACTTGCTTCTATTAAAAACAGAAATGAATGCAGGTCATGGAGGAAAATCTGGAAGAGATGGTGCTATAGAAGAAATAGCTTTCGATTACGCTTTTGCATTAAAAATTTCAAATAAAATTTAAATTATTCAATATTGAAAAAATAAAAAAAATAACCATATAAAAATAGTAAGTCGCCTAATGGGGCTTACAAAAAAAATAACCTTGCTAACAAAGGAGGATATAATGACAAGTAAGGATCTATCTATATTCAACTCTTTAAGGCCTTTTTCAATTGGTTTTGATGATATGTTTGACCAATTTGAAAATATGTTGGGAAATGGAGGTTTGAGTGCACAATCAAACTACCCGCCGTACAACATAAGAAAAACTGGAAAGGACAAATACTCTATAGAGCTTGCACTTGCTGGTTTTAATAAAAAAGATGTTGAGGTTGAGTTTGAAGACAATTTATTAACCGTAAGAACAAAACAAGTTAATAAATCTGAAAACAAAAATGAAGATGGTAAAATTATTCATAAAGGTATTTCGCAAAGACAATTTGCTAGATCATTTACAATTGCAGATGATGTAAAAGTAGATGGAGCAGAACTTAAGGATGGTCTTTTAACAATAGCTTGTGAGAGAATTGTACCAGAGTACAAAAAGAAAAAACTTATAGATATTAAATAAGTATTAAACTTACTTGTGGGGATATTTTCCCCACAAGTTTCAAAAATTATTTATTTTTTAGGCAATGTAGCATTTAATATAAATGCCAATAATCCAGCAGGTATTAAACCGGTTGTTAATAACAATCCTAATTTAATTCCAAGATCTGGTACATGAGCGACAAACTCCGGAAATGCATATAATCCAATTCCAAAAGAAAGAGATAAAGATAATATTAAAATATTTCTTTGGCTCATTTCTGCTTTGGAAATTAGTTTTATTCCTGCTCCAGCAATTAATCCGAACATGATAATAGCGGCACCGCCAATTACTGAATCTGGCATTGCAGCAATAACTCCACCAAGTTTTGGAAACAAACCTAGTAAAATTAAAATAACACCAGCAACTGTTCCTACATGTCTACTAATTACTCCTGTAAATGCAACTAGACCTGCATTTTGTGAGTAAGAAGTATTAGGCATAGCATTAAATATTGATGCAAAAGCCGTTCCAACTCCATCAGCCATTATACCACCTGAAAGTTCCTTATTGGTAGCCTCTCTATTTGCACCACCCATTGTTGTCGCGCTAATATCTCCGATGGTTTCAATTGTCGTTACAATAGACATGAACAACATCAATATTACAGCACCCCAAACAAAATCTATTCCATATTGCAAAGGCATTGGAAATGCAAACCAACTAGCAGCAGCGATTTTTGCCCATCTAACTTCTCCAAATAGAGCTGCAACTACAAACCCAGCAATTATTCCAATTAGAATTGAAGCTGCGGATACCATTCCTTTTCCTTTTAAGTTTGTTAAAAGCGCAACTATTAAAACAGTTCCAGCTATAGTTAAATGATGCCAATTGGCAAAAATTTCCGGTTTATTATTCATTAACCATACTCCGCCACCAGCATATTTAAATCCAACTTTAAGCAAACTAATTCCAATCATTAACACAACTATTCCTGTGACTAATGGAGGAAACATGTGACGAATTGGTTTTAACATTTTACCAATCCAAATTTGAAAAATTCCTCCTATAAATGCAGCAGTAAATATTGCTCCTAAACCAAAAGCTTTAAAGGGTAACATTATTGGAATGAAAGCAAAACTTGTTCCTTGAATGATCGGAAGCCTTGAGCCTATATCTTTATAACCTACAGTTTGTATAATTGTTGCTACGCCTGCAGCAAACAATGCCATTTGAATTAAAAAAATCTTTTCCCCAGTTGTTACTCCAAAAACTCCTGCAACAATCAATGGAACTGTAATGTTCCCAGCAAACATCGCAAACACATGCTGAATACCTAATGGTATAGATTGATTTAGTGGAAGTTTTTTGTTCGTAGCACCTGAACTTTTAACTCTTGTTTTAGCCATATATCCTCCCCATATTATTTGTATAATACTATTTGAATTGCTCTATTATTAATAGAGTTATTTTACAAGGTTTTGCTTAGTTTTATATACAGCCGCTAGAACTAAATCCAATTATAGTGCCATTTGAATTTACTTCAAATTTTCTTTCGCAAGGAATACCGTACTTTTTTGTCTTATATACAAGAGTTTCATTTCCAACTTCATTAATAAAGTCTTCTGTTGGAGCTCCCAATTCAATTTTTAACTCTGAGGATTGTTTGCCAATAAATTGACTTAATCTCTCATTTTCTTTTTCAGCAATTTCATCCGATTTTTTTTTTATAGTTTCGCATCCAGAAAAAAAAATTAAAACTAAAACTGAAAGAAATAATAATCTAATTTTCATTAAAACTATATTATCATCAAATTGTGACAGAAAATTAACTTTAAAGTTGTATAAAACTTACAATTATAAGGTATTTAGAGACAATCATTGAGATTTTTTGAATCGAATCAAATACAGTTCAGTAAATTTGGAGGTCTAATGTTAGATAACTACTTTAACTATAAAAAACATAGGACGGATTTTAAAACAGAAGTCACTGCAGGGGTGTCGACGTTCTTGACAATGGCTTACATAATGTTTTTAAATCCTGTCATACTTGCCGACGGTGGGTTTGATTTTGGCGGTGTTTTCACAGCGACAGCTTTAGCGGCAGCTTTAGCTTGTTTCATCTGTGCGTTTTACGCTAAAACTTGGCCCATTGGACTTGCACCAGGAATGGGGATAAATGCATTTATCGCTTATGGTGTTTGTTTGGGAATGGGAAATACGCCAGCAGAGGCACTTGGTGCTGTTTTGGTTGCAGGTGTAGTCTTCTTAATAATTTCATTAACGCCACTAAGAGCTTGGCTAATAAACTCTATTCCAAAAAGTTTAAAACTTGGAATTGGAGCTGGTATTGGTCTTTTTCTTGCAATCATCGGTTTTCAACTTATGGGGTTAACCACAGATGATCCTGTTGTACTGGTAAAACTAGGCGATGTTTCTAACCCTATGTTATTATTAGGTGCGGGTGCATTTGTTTCAATGATTGTAATGGAAAAAATGAATATTAGAGGAAATATAATAATTGGTATCCTTGTCTTTAGTGCAATAGCTTGGGTAACTGGATTAGGAAACTTCAATGGAGTTATTTCTTCTCCACCACCAATGACACATCTAATGTCTTTTGATTTAGGTGCTGCGCTGAGCGCATCGATGGTAACAGTAATTTTTACATTATTTTTTATCGACTTTTTTGATACTGCTGGAACATTAACTAGTGTTGCAAACGTAGCTGGAAAAGTTGGTTCTGATGGAAAAATTAAAGACATCGACAAAGCAATGCTATCAGACAGTGTATCAACTGTTGCAGGAGCTGTAATGGGTACTTCTACAGTTACTTCATATGTTGAGAGTGCTGCTGGAGTAAAAGTTGGAGGAAGAACAGGAATGACTTCACTTGTTATTGGAATTGGTTTCTTGTTATGTTTATTCTTCAGTCCGCTTGCAACATCTCTTCCAAAAGAAGTTGATGCTGCTGCTTTGATCTATATTGCAACTCTGTTTGTGAGAAATATAACAGATATTAGTTGGGATGATGCTGCAGAAGCAGGTCCTGCTGTTCTTGCTATGATAGCAATGCCATTTACTTATTCTATTTCTAATGGAATAGCTTTAGCATTTGTTTCGTACGCTGCAATTAAGATTTGTACTGGAAAATTTAATGAAACTAGTCCGGCAATATGGGTTATTGCTGCACTAAGTGTAGTTAGTTTCTTGGTAGGTTAAAAAGCTTAAAAGTTTTTAAAAAGGGCGACTTTAGGGTCGCCCTTTTTATTTTTGGTGTTTCTTTTTTATTTCTTCAATTCTTATTTCTTCGTAAATCTCAAATGGTTGTACTATCCAAGGATTGTCTTTTAATTTTACTGCACAAAAATCAGGTTCAAATGATGATTTCTGTTTTTTCCAAAGTGTAGCTGTTTTAATATTTTCAATTTTATCTTTAATAGGCTTGTACTTTCTTAACCAATCCATACTTTTTTTAAAAGTTATTCCAGTATCAGATAAATCATCACAAAGTAGAATTCTTCCTCCCATATTAGGCGCTATGGAGCTCATTTCTCTTGAAAAAACAATGTCCCCTTGTTCATCTTCAATCCCCTTTCCGCTATAAGACTCGACAGCAAGATAGGCACATTTTAATTTAAACACTCTACTCAATACATCTATCATCGGAGCCGCACCTCTCATAATTCCAATCAATATCGTTGGCTTATAGCCGCTTTCATCTATTTGGATTGCTAACTTTTCTACGGTTTTATTGTAATCGTCCCAACTAACAATTAATTTTTCAGACATATATTTCTATAATATTAATTTTTAAAAATTAAAAGTAAAACCGCAAGGATAACTAGTCCTATAATTGAACTAACTAGAATATACAACCTGTGAATGTTTCTCCCTCTCAAATTAAAATAATGTCTTGCCAAACCAGATAATAAGGCAATCAAACATAAAATTAACCAGTTATACTTGTGGTAAACTATAAAACTATAGTGACCAGACAACATAATAAACAAAACAAAAAAAGTTGAATAATTATTATGAATTGATCTTTGTTTTGCTGCCAGAGATAAACTCATATCAAATTTTTCATTTTTTTCACTGCTTTTGATTATGTTTGCTTGATTTGGTATTATTACGGTGAAAACATTTCCAAACATATTTGTTCCTACAATTAAACCTACGCTTAAAAATGCAAATTTTGGTCCAAATATTTTTGTTAGAATAAATGAAATGATAATTAATAAAATAAAGATAATTAATATAAAAATGACATTATTTTTTATTAATTTTGACTTACACAAAAAATCATACACAAACCACGAAAAAATAAGTGAAGCTAAGGAAATTAAAATTGCATTTAATGGTGATATTTCTAAAACTTTTTTATCTACCATTAATATTCCTGAATTATAATAATAAATAACTGCAAGCAATAAAATGCCTGTTATAAAAGTTAAGTAGCTTTGCCATTTGAATATTACTAAATTTTTAAGATAGTTCAATGGAGGGGATGTTTTTAGCCTTGTCAATTTATAGTAATAACCCGAGTGCATTAAATATCCTTCACCATCAATATTTTCACTTGTAATATTTTTATTAAGTTTATTATCTAAATAATTAAACAAAAAACTATTTCCAACCCAAAGAATTGCAAAAAGAACATGTCCCCATCTTAAAACTAGCTCCAGCCATTTCAGTGTGTAAGGTAAAAAATCCATTTAATATTTTATTTTATCAGTTTTATTATCCCATATTTCAAAAGCTTCTAAAGCTTCATTTCGCATCATTTGAAACATAGGAATTTTTCTTTCATTAATATTTTTGTGAAACTCTGAATAAATAAATGAATCATCAAAATCAATTTTTTGAGCATCTTCTCTGGTGTTTGCATAATATATTTTATCAATTCTAGCCCAATAAATTGCTGACAAACACATCGGGCATGGTTCACAATTTGAATATAATTCACAACCTTTAAGACTAAAGTCGTTTAATTTTTTACATGCTTCACGTATAGCAACAATTTCACCGTGTGCAGTTGGATCTTTAGTTGGTGTAACTCTGTTCAAGCCCTCTGCAATAATTTTATTATCTTTAACAATAACAGATCCGAAGGGACCTCCTCCATTATTTACACTTTCTTTAGAAAGTTGGATTGCTCTTATCATAAATTCATTTTTCATATTTTTTCTTTTAAATTTTTTATACTCATAAGTATTTTTTCAGAAGTTGCTGGAGCATCTAGAGTTGGAATAATTCTATACTCACGAACTGAAGCAATTGCATCCTTAATTGCAAAAAATACACTCATTGCTAGCATAAGAGGAGGCTCTCCTGTTGTTTTTGATTTATTAACCACATTTTCTTTATTCATTCCTTCTTTATAAATTTCAACATTAAATTCTTTTGGCATGTCGCTGATGGCTGGTATTTTATAAGTTGAAGGTGAAAAAGTTGTAATTTGACCTTTGGAATTCCAATTTACTTCCTCCATTGTGAGCCACCCTTGTCCCTGAATAAAGCCTCCTTCAATTTGACCTAACTCGAGAGCAGGGTTAATTGCATTTCCAGCGTCATGCAAGATATCAACTCTGTTTACAACATTTTCACCTGTTAATGTGTCTATTGTAACCTCTGTAACTGCTGCTCCATAACAAAAATAATAAAAAGGTCTTCCAGAAAAACTTTTTTTATTGAATTTAATTTTTGGCGTTGAATAAAAACCTGATGATGAAAGTGAAACTCTGTTTAGATAAGCCTCTTGAATAATTTTTTCAAATTTAAAAGACTTTTTTCCAAAAACTATAAAGCCATTTCTATAAATTGGTTCTTTATTAGAAAGAATTTTATATTTAGACTTAATAAATTTTTCTAAATTAGTCTTAATTTTTGATGCAGCATTAAGAGCTGCTGCTCCATTTAAATCTGTAGTAGATGATGCTGCGCTAGCTGAAGTGTTAGGCACTTTTGATGTATTAGTTGAAGAAATTTTTACTTTTTCATAAGGTAAACCAAACGAATTAGCTAATAATTGAGCTATTTTGGTATGAGTTCCCTGACCCATTTCAATACCTCCATGATTTAAGTGCAAACTTCCATCCGTATAAACATGTACTAAAGCGCCTGCTTGATTAAGATGAATGGTTGTAAAAGATATACCAAATTTTACAGGTGTTATTGAAATTCCTTTTTTTTTATATTTATTTTTTGAATTAAATTTTTTGATTTCTAATACTCTTTTTTTATAATTAGATTTTTTGACAAGTTTTTCAAATATTTCATTGATAACATTATCTTCGATTCTCATTCCATAGTGAGTAATATTTTTTTTATTTTTTTGGTAAAAATTTATTTTTCTAATTTCGAATGGATCTTTTTTTAAATATCTAGAAATATTATCTACAATATTCTCGATTGCCATCATGCCTTGGTTTCCACCAAAACCTCTAAACGCAGTTGATGTTGATGTGTTAGTTTTGCAAAGATAGTTTTTTACTTCAATGTTTGAAAGAAAGTATGCATTGTCTATATGAAGCAAAGCTCTTTCATTTATTGCATAAGATAAATCTGGTGACATTCCACATTTAGATGCCAGTTTTATTTTCAATCCATTAATTATGCCTTTGTCATCAAAACCTACTTCATACTCGGAATAAAATTCATGTCTTTTACCGGTTATAATTATGTCATCATCTCTATCTAGTCTAAGTTTCACAGGACTTCTTGTTTTATATGCTAACAATGCACAAATACTTGAAGTCATAAAATTTGTTTCTTTTCCTCCAAAACCTCCTCCAATTCTTCTTACAAAAACTGATATTGAATTACTTTTTTGATTAAGCATTTTGGCAATCAATTGTTGCGTCTCGGAAGGATGTTGAGTTGAACTATACACAATTAAATCTTTATCTTCTCTAGGCAATACAAACGCCACTTGGCCTTCCAGATAAAAATGTTCTTGGCTTCCTGTTGTAAAGTTACCTTTTAAATAATTTTTAGATTTAAGAATTGCTTTTGAAGGATTGCCTTTTTTAATTTTTCTTACTTTAAAAAGTAATTTATTTTTTTTTAACGCTTCATCAATTGTAACAATAGGTTTCAAATCTTTGTAATAAATTTTTGCTTTTAAAACAGCTTTTCTTGCTAATTCGGTTGAAGTTGCTGCAACTGCAAATAAAGGTTGCCCATAATATTCTATTTTTTTTTTGGGAAATATTGGATCTCCATCAAAAACAGGGCCTACATCATTTCTTCCTGGAATATCTAAGTGTGTTATTACAGAAATAACCCCCTTGCTTTTTCTTACTTCATTTAAATCAATTTTTTTAATTATTGCATTTGCTTTTTTACTCCAACCAACTGCTCCGAAAAGAGTTCCTTCTGGTTCTTTTATGTCGTCAGTATATTCTGCAAATCCGCTAACATGTTTTATGGCACTGTCATGTGGTCTACTTTCATTTACAAAATTATTATTATTTCTCATTGACTCAATCTCAGTAATTTTTCATTTTTAACTTCTAAAAAACATTTCATAAGTAAGTTCTTTGCTACTTCCATTCGATAAGATTTGCTAGCTCTCATGTCATCTATAGGCCTATAATCTTTCTCTAAGGTTTTAGTTGCCTTGTAAAAATTATTTTCTGAAAAATTAGAGTTTATAAGTATTTTTTCAGTATATATTGCTCTTTTTGGAATTTCAGACATACCCCCATATGCTATCATAATTTTTTTTATTTGATTTTTATATATTTCTACATTGAATGATGCACAAACAGATGAAATATCATCATCAAATCTTTTTGATATTTTATATGCTTTAAATATATTTTTTTTGTAAATAGGTATTTTTACTGAATATATAAATTGTCCCTTTTTAAGCTTAGTTTTTCGATAACTTACAAAAAATTTATTTAGAGGCATTGATATTCTTTTTCTTGCGCCATCTAAAATTATTTTAGCATCAAGTGATAATAATAATGGAAGAGTATCCCCTATAGGTGAAGCTGTAGCAATATTGCCTGCTATGGTTCCAACATTTCTTATCTGAACAGAGCCATATCTTTTCAAAATAATTTCAAAATCAGGATAAAATTTTTTTATATATTTTTCAAATTTTAACAATGAAGTGCCTGCCCCTACTTCTATTTCATTATTTCTATTTTTAATGAAATCTAATTCCTTTATTGAATTTAGATATAGAATTTTTTTAATCTCTTTTCTTGCTTTGGTAATTTCTAACGATACATCTGTGCCCCCGCTAAGAAACTTTAGTTGAGACTCTTTTTTAAGTATTTTTTTTAATTCACTAATTGTTTTAGGTGCAAAATATTTTTTATTATTATTTTCAACTTCAATGTCTTTTATTTTAATTTTTTTTAAAAGATTTATTGTCTTTTTTTTTAATTTTTTAAAATGATCATTGTCAATTTTTTTGTTTAAGCTTTTTGCTGCATTAATTATTGGTCTATAGCCAGTACAACGGCACAAATTTCCAGACAATGAGTCCTTAATTATTTCATTGGTTAAAGAGTTATTATTTTTGTACATGGCAAACATTGACATAACGAATCCTGGTGTACAAAATCCACATTGTGAACCATGAAATTTAATCATTGCGTCTTGCACTGGATGTAATTTGCCATCATCGGATACAAGGTCTTCAACTAAAATTAGTTGTTTGCCATTAAGCATGGGCAAAAAAGCAATACATGCATTTATTGCTTTATATTGAATGTTATTATTAGTTAATTCTCCCAAGACTATTGTGCATGCTCCACAACCTCCTTCTGCGCAACCCTCTTTCGTTCCAGTTTTTTTTAATTTAATTCGAATAAAGTTTAAGATTGTCTCATTGGGATCGGGATTTACAATCTTATGTATTTTGTTATTTAAAATAAACTCTATAATGTTGGAAGTCATTAGCTTCCCCTGTAAGTTGAATAGCTCCAAGGTGAAACAAGCAAAGGAACATGATAATGCTCTTGCGCATTGGAAATTCCAAATCTTATAATAACATCATCTAAAAAAGGAGTATTTGGTAATTCGGCTATTTTTTTAAAATAATCACCTACAAAAAAAACAATTTCATACTGTCCTTCTTTAAAGCTTGATCCTTCAATTAAAGGTTTGTCTGACCGACCATCATTATTTAATATAACGCTATTTATCTTTTCCTTTTGAGCATTTTGTATTTGATATACTTCAACTTTAATGCCTTTGCCTGGTTTTCCAGAATAAATGTCTAATACGTGTGTAGTTAATTTTGTCATAAACTTAAGTATATAATATACAATTAATACACAATTAAAATATTAAAACTAAAGCTACAATGGGTAATATATGGGTTCAATAGATAATTTTAATAAACTAACTAAAGCTGAATTTTTATATATTTTTGGAAATGTTTTTGAAAAAACAGAGTGGATTGCGGAAAGATGCCATGATTTAAAACCTTATAATAATGTAGATGAACTATTTTCAAAAATGATAGAAATTTTTGAAAAAGCACAAAAAAATGAACATCTCGAAATTCTCAATGCTCACCCAGATTTAGCTGTTGCAAAGGATCTCACCGAAAATTCAAAAAATGAGCAAAAAAATGCAAATTTAAATCAGTGTACTAATGAGGAATTTTTAGAGTTTAAAAAATTAAATAAAGAATATAAAATAAAATTTGGTTTCCCTTTTATTATTGCTGTTAAAGGAAAGAATAAGAAAGAAATTTTGAATAGTTTTAGACAAAGAATAACAAATAATATAAATTTAGAGTTTGAAGAAGCTAAAAAACAGGTAAAAAAAATTGCAAGCTTCCGTCTAAATGAAATTATTAAATAAATAGTATGAAAAAATTTATTTTAGGTAAAATGATTAACTTAGCTGATCCAAGGATTGGTTCAAAAGTTATTTTTAAGACTAATGATTTTTTTGCATCTGCAAATAGAATAATTAATCCAAATCCACCAATATTTAAAGAAGGAGTTTTTGATAGTCACGGAAAGTGGATGGATGGCTGGGAAACAAAAAGAAGAAGAGGAAAAGGTTTTGATTATTTAATTATAAAACTTGGTAAACCAGGAAAAATTTTTAATGTTGATATTGATACATCCTACTTCTCAGGCAACCAACCGGTTTATGCTTCTTTAGAAGCTTGTTATACTAATATAAAACCAAAAAATAATTCAAGATGGATTAAAATTTTAAACAAAAAAAAAATTGGGCCAAATAAAAATCACAACTTTAAAATAAAAAATAGATCAATATTCACCCACATTAAATTAAATATTTATCCAGATGGTGGAGTTGCAAGACTTAGAGTTTATGGGGAAGTTGATATGAAAAATGTTAATTTTGGAAAGAAACAAGTTAACCTTTCTTCAATGTTAAATGGAGCGTCTATTGTAGGTTGTAACAACGAACATTTTGGTAAAGCAGAAAACATCATAGCACCAGGTAAAGGGAAAAATATGGGTGATGGATGGGAAACAAGAAGAAGCAGAGGAAAAAATTATGATTGGCTTATAATAAAACTTGGACGCACTGGAAAAATTAATAAAGTTGAAATTGATACACACCATTTTAAAGGAAATTATCCTGACTCCTGTTCTGTCCAGGCTTCTTATATTCCTGGAAAAATATCAAATTATTCTTTAATAAAAAAATCAAACAAATGGCAACCACTTTTAAATAAAGTAAAACTTAATGCGCATAAAAAACATAGTTTCAATAACAAAAAAATGAAAAAAAATAAAATTAATTATATTAAAATAAATATTTACCCAGATGGTGGGCTTTCAAGAATAAGAACCTTTGGAAAAGTTTTAAAATGAAAATTATTATAAATCCTAAAAAAATAAACCATAAGAATTTTAAAAAATTTGGTGATTTAATATCAACAAAAAAATCAAAGCCAATAAATATAAATAATGGTTATGCAAAAAGATTTGATAATTTATGTAAAATTAATACTTCATTAAAAAAAGGTAATGTTATTGTGAGTATTTTTTCAGCAAAGAAGAGAAGATTTCCTATGAAAATAACAATGATGGAAAAACACCCTCTTGGAAGCCAAGCCTTTATTCCTATGAAGGAAACTACATTTTTAGTATTTGTTGCTCCAAAAGGTCTAAGGCCAAATATTAAAAAAATAGAGTCTTTTGTTGTACCTAAGCAAACTGGGATTAATTATAAACCTGGAATTTGGCATTTTCCTTTAATATCTAAAAAAAAAATGAATTTTTTAGTTATTGATCGAAAAGGAAAAGGCAATAATTTAGTAATACACAAATTTAAAAAGGAAAAAATAGTTCTTAGACATGGTTAAAAAAAATTTAAGAGACATGGTGGGCTATGGTTCTACAGATATTAAGGTTAAATGGCCAAATAATTCAAAAATAGCAGTACAATTTGTTTTAAATTACGAGGAAGGTGCTGAAAATTGTGTGCTAAATGGAGATAAAACTTCAGAAGTATTTCTTTCAGAAATAATTGGAGCTAAAGAAATTAAAGGTAGACACATGAATATGGAATCAATTTATGAATATGGCTCAAAAAGAGGCTTTTGGAGAGTCCATGAATTATTTCAAGAAAAAAGAATTCCTCTTACAATTTTTGGTGTTGGTATGGCACTAGAAAAAAATAATGAAGTTTGTAAAGCAATAAAAAAAGCAAATTATGAGATTGCTTCACATGGATGGAGATGGATAGATTATCAAAATTTTTCAAAAGCAAAAGAAAAAGAACATATGAAACTGGCTATCAATTCAATAAAAAAAATTTTTGGTGAAAGACCTTTGGGTTGGTACACAGGCAGATGTAGTCCCAATACTTTAGATTTAGTTGTTGATGAAGGTGGTTTTCTATATTGTAGCGATTCTTATAGTGATGACATTCCATATTGGGTAAGAAAAGGAAAAAAAAAACAATTAATTATTCCATATACATTAGATAATAATGATATGAGATTTGCAACCAATCAAGGATTTAATAGTGGAGAACAATTTTATACATATCTAAAAGATAGTTTTGATGCTTTATACAACGAAGGTAAAACTTCTCCTAAAATGATGTCTATAGGATTACATTGTAGATTAATAGGAAGACCAGGAAGAATACAATCTTTAAAAAAATTTTTGGATTATATTTTAAAATATGATGATATCTGGTTATGCAAAAGGATAGAAATTGCTAAGCACTGGATTAAAAATTATCAGTAAAGTCTAAAATTTTCTTTCTCCAAATCTTTTATACTTAGAAATTTTTCAGATATATTTTTATTTTTTTCTTTTATTTCTTTAAAAAAATTCCATGCTAACACTAACAAAAAATCCACCTTTTTATTATTTAATTTTTCTTTAGAAACAATAGGAATTTGTACACCTGGAAGTAATTTGCCTTGTTTTAATTTGTTATCTTCAATAATAAAATCGATCTCATTAGATATGCCAAAAAAGTTTAAAGCTGTGGTGGCCTTAGCTGGTGATCCATAGCCAACTATATTTTTTTTATTTCTTATAATTTGAGAAATATTTCTTCTTACATTTTCTCTTATTTTATAGACTTTTTCAGCAAAATTTTTATAAGTTTGATATTTTTTAATTCCAAACTTCTCTTCTTCTATTAATATTTTTTTGACACTTTGATCAATTTTTATTTTTTTATTCTTTCTAACATAAATTCTTATAGATCCACCGTGAGTATCAATTTTCTCTGCTTTATATATTTTTCCATCTAAACTATCAAAAAAATTGACAAGAGAAGTCAAAGACCAATAATTATAATGCTCATGATAAATATTATCAAAAGTTAGGTCTTTTAGAGTATTCATCAAATATTGTACTTCTATTATTACTGTTCCATTTTTTTTGATCAATTTAAGCATACATTCCGCCATTAATTTAAGATCGTCTGAATGTGCAAAAACATTGGAAGCCAAAACTATATCTGCATTTTTTTTAATTTTTTTTAAAGTTTTATTATTTAAAAAACCATTAAAAGTTTTTATTTTATTTTTATTTGCAAATTTTGATAAGTTCTTAGCTGGCTCTACTCCTAAAATATTCTTAAAATTTAAGTCTTTAAAAGGCTTCAGTGCCACTCCGTCATTACTACCAATATCTATTATATATGCTTTTTTTGAAGAGAGTTTAAAATCCTTTATGTATTTTTTTGCAGCATTTTCAAAGTGTTTCCTAAATGTTTTTGTTGTAGAAGATAAATAAAGGTAGTTCGAAAACATCTTTTTAGAATTAATACTTACTGAAAGCTGGCAATTGTGACATTTAGGGCAATAATTCATTTCTAATGGATAAAGATCAGATTTCTTTTTTCTTGAACTGTCCAGGTTGTTAGCAAGAGGCTGAAAGCCGAGCGAAACAACTCTTTTTAGTTTGTTATTGCCACAACATCTGCAGTTAAATTTATATATATTTAATAAATTATTTTTGTCTTCTTTGTTTACAAGCTCGTACGGTAAGGTATGAGTTATTCCATAATTCTCATGTTCCCTTTCACCTCTAACTAAATTTAAAAAAATAGAATCTTTGGTAAACACCATGGAGTGGGCTACATTTGGCTTGGTAACAATTAGATCACCTTCGTTAACTAAATGAGTAATTTTGTTTGATTTTTCATTAATTAAATCTTTATAAACACTAATATATTGTCCTCTAATTAATAAACATTTTTGTTCTTGAATTGGATGAAAATGATTGGCTCTTACAGTTCCTTTTTTTGATTCAATATAACCAATCAGATTTATTGGTTCGGTAAGTTCGTAATTACTTATCTTTCCTCTATAATCTATAAACTCATTTTCACCTTTAAAACTTTGTTCTAAATTATTAATATTTTTTTTGTATTTCCATTGATCAATCATTGTTTTGATTGAATCTTCTAAATTATACAAAAATTTAAAACCTGTATTTAATAATTTATGATTAGACAAAGTGTATCCTAAATTAGGAGTTTCATCCTCTGTGATTTCAATTTTTACTTTCGGATTAATCTTTTTACAAATTGTTGCTACATCTTTTACCGTGGTTTGCTCTTTAACCAAATGAAAAGTTTCTTTTTTTATACTTTCATTTTCTTCCATAAATTTCATGCATCTCGCAACATCAATTATATTAACAAGACTTTTTAACTGTTTTCCTCCAGAAAATAATTTTATTGTTCCATTTTGTGATGCAATTTTTGAAAATAAATTTGGCATAATATTTATTCTCATAGTGTCAGTGGAATAACCATAAACTGATCCTAATCTTAAAATTACATAATTTTTATCTGAGTTTTTAATATCTTTTTCATTCTGAACTTTACTGGATGAGTACATCAACATAGGTGCGGGCGTTTCAGTTTCTATTATATTCTTTTTAGTTTCTTTTATACCCTCAAAGACAACATGCGTAGAAGGAAAAATAATTTTACATTTTTTAGAAATTGATTTTAATATATTATTTGTTCCATCTATTGCTACTGTTCTTATTTTATTATCAAGTTCTTTGCTTGAATCTTTTCTCACATAAGCTACATCTGTAACGCCCGCTAAATGATGAACAACATCCGCATCTGAAAGATGTTTTTTAACAAACTCAAAGTCTAAAATATGTCCTTGAACAAATTCTATATCCCAGGCTTTCAATTGAAAAACTCTTTCGGATACAAATTTGCTATCAATAGCGATTATTTTATTTCTCCAGGCTTCTCCGGAATAAATTTTACACAGTTCTGTGCCAAGATATCCAAGGGCTCCAACTATAACAATTTTTTTTTGCATGCAGTTGTGATAATAATATTTTAACTTTACTTATAATATAAAAAATAATATTTCAAATTTATATGAAAATCTTCGACTGCTTTATGTATTTTAATGAAGACACCGTCCTTGATCTTAGGTTAAACCATTTAAATGAATTTGTTGACTACTTCATAATTATAGAAAGCATTTATAACCATAAAGGCGAAAGAAAAGATCTTAATTTTGATATTAATAAATTTAATAAATTTAAAGGAAAGATAAGATATTTAGTTTTAGATCAATTACCGAAAAATACAGAATTAATTAATGACAATGATTCTGAAGATGAAAAATCAAGAAAATATATTTTAAACGGATATAAAAGAGATCATTTTCAAAGAAATCATATAATAAATGGAATTAGTGATGCGGACTCTGAAGATATGATTTTAATCTCTGATATTGATGAAATTCCAAACTTAAATAATCTAAAATTTGAAAATATAAAAAGTAAGTTAATATTTTTTAATCAAAAAATGTGCTACTACAAATTCAATCTATATCAAGAATCATATAATTGGTTCGGAACAAGAGGTTGTAAAAAAAAAAAATTGCTTTCACCTCAATGGATTAGAGATATAAAAGCAAAACATTATCCCTTTTGGAGATTGGATACTTTTTTTTCAAAGAAAAAATATGCCAATATTTATTTTGTAGATAATGGTGGATGGCATTTTTCTTATTTAGGTTCGCCAGAATCAATAGAAAAAAAATTAAGATCATACACTCATCATAGAGAATATGAATTAAATCCAATAGGTATACCAAAAATTCAAGATAGAATAAAAAATAAAGAATCAGTTTATAATTTAAATGTTGATCAAAGAACAAACCAGTTTGATAAAGGAGTTAAACTAAGTACTTTGGAGATAAGCAAGCTTCCAAAATATATTGGGGAAAATATAAATAAGTACAAAGAATGGCTAGATTAATATGAAAGCATATTGGATGGCCGTGTACAAAGATTTAAAGAACGTTAAAAAATTAAAAGAGTATGCAGAAAAAGCTACGCCTGCAATTAAGAAATATAATGGCAAGATTCTTGTTAGAGGAGGAAGAACAGAAACAGTTGAGGGAACTCCTAGTCCTAGAACGGTAATAATAGAATTTCCAAGTATGCAAGATGCTATAAATTGTTATCACTCAAAAGAATATCAAGACGCAAAAAAAATTGGTGGAGAAAATTTTAACAGACACATTCAAATAGTTGAGGGAATTTAATACTCAACATCAACAGGATCTATGCTCCTCCACATGTACCAAGTAAAAACACTTCTATATCCCGAGTGCATTTTTGAAATTTTATTTAGAAAATTTTTACTAGGTGGGTAAGATTTATTATAATTTTTTGATATTGCTCTTATTAGACCAATATCTTTAGTTGGAAATATATCTGGTCTATTTAAATTAAACATCAAAAACATTTGAGCACTCCAAATACCTAATCCTTTTAATTTTGTTATATAATTAATTGCTAAATCGTCATCCATTGACTTTAAATTCTTAATATTGAAAGATTTATTTTTAAAACTTTTTGCAATATTTTTTAAATAACTTATTTTCTGACGAGATAAACCGCTGCTTTTTAAACTTCCTGTCCTTAATTTTAATACTGTTAAAGGAACTATTTTATTCTTGCATTTTTTTTCAAATTTTAACCAAATAGAGTCTGCGGCTTTTGTAGATATTTGTTGCCCCACTATTGTTCGGCACAACGAATAAAATGGATCATTTCTGCTTTTTAAATAACCTTTGTTAAATTTTTTAATTATTTTTTTTAAAACAGGGTCTTTTTTTGAAAGTATTTTCTTTGCTTTATTCCAATACTTGGGTGACTTACTCATGACGCACTCTGGCAACTTGTTTATTATAATAAATTTCTCTTCTAAAAATAATTATAGAAGAAATTACAACTAATGCTGAGCCAATCAGAGTTTTGGTGGTTGGAACTTCTTGCCAAAAAATATATCCAAAAAATATAGCAAAAACTAACGCTAAATATTTAAGAGGTGTAACCAAAGATACTTCTGAATATTTATATGATTGAGTAAGCCATAAATTTGCAAGCCCTCCAAGAATTCCTACCATACATAATAGAAACAAATCTTTTAAATTAGGCAATACCCATCCTTGGGGCAAAGTAATGAAGCTTATCAACATTATAGAAAAAGAAAAGTAAAGACCTATAAGCCAAACTGGTTCGGTTGAAGACAATTGTCTTATTGCTATAGCAACATAAGAGAGGCCCAAACAAAAAATTATCGGATATATATAATAAAAATTAAGAGAGCTAAATCCTGGTTCAGAGATTACTAATATCCCAATAAAGCCAACTAATACAGCTAGCCATCTGTACAAGCCTACTTTTTCACTTAAAAAAAAAATAGACATGACTGTGGTAAAAACTGGTGCTGCAAAAGTAATACTAACCACTGTTGCTAAAGGAAGTTTTCTTAAAGCTATAAAAATAGCAACAATTGCAATTAATCCAGAAACACATCTTTTAAAATGTAAAAAAGGTCTATTTGTTTTGTAAAAATCAAAATATCTATCTTTAGGAATTAAGAAAAGTATAGGAATTATTCCGAAAAAACCCCTAAAAAATAATACTTCTCCAACAGGGTAATTTTCTGACCATTTAACAATTAAATCCATTAAAGAAAATGCACATACTGAAAGAAACATGTACAAAAAGCCCAATTGATTTTTACTAAGCATGATAATAGTTTTAAATTAATTAAAACAATAATCAATGGAAATAGCAGTTTTAGCTCTTGGATGTTTTTGGGGACCAGAAATTAAATTTAGTAAACTAATTGGAGTAAATAATACTGAAGTTGGATATTGTGGTGGAAATAACAAAAACACAAATTATAAAGAAGTCTGTTCAGGTAAAACAAACCACGCAGAAGTGGTTAAAATTGAATTTGATAGTTCAAAAATCTCATATGAAAAAATTTTAAATTATTTTTTTGAAATTCACGATCCAACAACTTTAAATAGTCAAGGTCCAGATATTGGAACACAATATAGAAGTGAAATATTTTTTATAAATGAAAATCAAAAAATAACTGCTGAAAAAATATTAAAAAAATATAATTTAAAATATAAGGGAAAAATAGTTACAAAAATTTCAGAATTAAAAAACTATTGCACAGCAGAAGATTATCATCAAAAATATTTAGAAAAAAATTCATAATGTCTATAGTAAGTACTAAGTGGTTAGATAAAAATTTAAATAATGTAAAAGTTATTGATGCTTCTTGGCATATGCCTAATATAAATCGTGATCCATTAAAGGAATATCAAGAACAACATATTAAAAATGCAATTTTTTTTGACATTGAAAAAAACTCTAACCCTAATACAGATCTTCCTCATATGTTAACGGACAAAAAATCATGGGAAAAAATAGTTTCGTCAATGGGCATTTCAAATAATGATACAGTTGTAATTTATGACAATTCTGATGTTATAAGCTCTTGTAGATGTTGGTACAATTTTATTTACTTTGGACATCAAAAAAATTTAGTCCATGTATTAGATGGTGGAATTAAAAAATGGAAATTCGAAAATAGACCAATAACAAATAATTTAGAAAAAAATGAAATTTCTTCATATAAGGCATATGAAAAAAAAGAATTAGTAAAAAATAAAATACAAATAAAAGAAAATTTAAAAAAAAAAGAATTTATTTTAATTGATGCAAGAAGCAAAAGTAGATTTGAAGGAAAAGAACCTGAGCCAAGAAAAGGGTTAAAAAGTGGATCAATTCCAGAATCCTACTGTTTACCATTTAAAGAATTAATTAATGAAGATAATTCATTTAAAAATAAAAAAAAAATTTCATTAAAATTTAAAGAAATTCTAGGCTCAGAATTGCCAAATAATTTAGTATTTTCTTGTGGTTCTGGAATTACTGCTTCAGTTTTAAGTCTAGCTTATTCTTTGATTAATGATAAATATTTGCCTACAATTTATGATGGTTCTTGGGCTGAATATGGTAGGTTTAAATAAATAAAATGAAAAGATCGACTAAAATCATAACAGTTATCGCAATTTTCTTTTTAGTAATAACCGGAGTCATTGTTGCAAGAACAATGATTGGTATGCATTTTGAAAAAAAATTTGGTAAAAGACCTCCTCCAGGAATTATCGTAACAACTGTTGAACAAAAAAAATTTGAAAATAAAGTTGAAACCTTCGGTACTGCAATACCCATTAGAATTAAATCTTATAATATTGAAAAATATGAGATTGTTTCACCAATAAAATTTAATGAAAAAGTAAATAAAGGGGATGTAGTTGCAAAACTTAAAACTAGAAATATAACTGCACCATTTGATGGAGTAATTGGAAAGAGAAATTTTTCAGATGATATCGAAGTTTCAGCAAGTTCAATAGTAATTAATTTGGAAGATGCTTCTATTTTATATGTAGATGTTGATATACCTGAAATATACGCTCCATTTATTAATGACGGATTATCTGCAGATATTAAATTTTCTGGAAACAAAGAAAAAATTTATTTGGGGATAGTAGATTCTACTGCTAGCAGAATTAATACTAAAAAAAGGTCATTAGCTGCTAGAATTAAATTAGTTAATTCTAATCTAGAAATATTGCCAGGATCACTACTCGAAATAACAATAAAATATAATGAACGTGATTCGTTGGGTATACCTGATACTAGTGTAATATTGGAAGGTAATAAAGTTTACATATATAAAGTTAACAAAGAAAGCATCACTAAAAGAACAGAAATTAAAATAGGCGCAAGAAATGGAGGATTTCTTGAAGTGACTTCTGGATTAAAAGAAGGCGAAACAATTGTTGCGGAAGGCCTTAAAAAAGTAAGACCAAACGGTAAAATTAAACCTATAAAAAAATAATGTATTTAACAGAAGTAAGCATAAGAAGACCTGTAGTTTCTTGGGTTCTGTCTCTTATTTTAATTGTATTTGGGATTTTTGTTTTTTGGAAATTGCCAGTAAGGGAACTTCCTTCTGGAATTCAGCCACCTGTTGTTCAAGTTAAAGTTGATTACAAGTCTGCATCTGCTCCGATAGTTGATGAAGAAGTTACACAGGTAATTGAGGATGTAATTGGTGGAGCTGAAGGTATAAAAAATATCGATTCAAAGTCAGAGAAAGGTAAAAGTACTATCAATATAGAATTTGATACTAATATTGATTTAGATGATGCTGCAAATGATATTAGAGAAAGAGTCGCAAGGATAGTAAATCAATTACCTTCAGAATCTGATCCACCTCAAATACTTAAACAGGCCGCTGGGTTCACTACCACGATGTGGTTGGCTTTATCTTCGCCTAGTTGGAGTGATTTAGAACTTGGGGATTATGCTGATAGATATTTAGTAGACCAATTTTCAAGTATAAAAAATGTTGGTAGAATATTGATAGGAGGTTTAAGAGAATTAAGTGTAAGGGTTTGGATAGATCCTATAAAGTTAGCTGCAAATGATTTAACAATTCAAGAAGTTGAACAAGCTCTGAGAAATGAAAATGTTAGCTTGCCCGCTGGCACCCTAGAGGCAAAAAATATAGATTTAACAATTAATTTGGATAAATCATATAATGATTTGGAAAAATTAAAACAGTTGCCAATAAAAAAAAGTAAAGATAATTTAGTTAGATTATCAGATGTGGCGAATATCGAGTTCGGCCCGGTATCCGAAAAAGCTTTGTTTAGAGCTCAAAGAAAAGATGCTTTAAATTTAAAAACTGTTGGTATTGGAATTTATGCAAGAAGTGGCGCATCAACAGTTGAGCTTTCAAAAGAAATAAAAAAAAAGCTTGAAGAAGTAAAAAAAACCCTACCAGAAGACTTAAATATAGAAATAGCTTTTAATAGAGCAACATATATTGGAGCGGCAATTAATGAGGTTTATAAAACACTAATTATTGCTTTTGTTTTAGTAGTAGTAATTATTTATTTATTTCTTGGTAATCTTAAAGCAGTGATTGTGCCTGCTGTAGCTCTTCCTGTAAGTTTAATTGCATCATTTTTAGGGATTTATATTTTTGGGCTATCAATAAATATCTTTGTATTGCTAAGTTTTATTTTGGCAATTGGTATAATTACGGACGACTCCGTTATAATGACTGATGCAATTTATAGAAGAATTGAAAATGGAGAAACACCATTAGTTGCTGCTTACAAAGGTTCTAAACAAATAACTTTTGCAATCATTGCTACAACATTAATTTTAGTAGCTGTTTTTTTGCCATTAATATTTATTGAAGGAATAGCTGGAACTTTATTTAAAGAAACTGCAATTGCTTTATCTTTCGCCATTGTTGTTTCATCATTTGTAGCCCTGACTCTTTCACCAATGCTTGGTAGCAAATATTTAGTTAAAAAACCAAAAACAAATTTTTTTGTAGTAAAATTTGATAAATTTTTTAAAGGTTTTTCAAAATTCTACCAGGAAACACTTTCCTTTTGGCTAAATAAAAAAAAAATAATTACAATTTTTATTGTTCTTATGATTGTTGGCTCTGGTATTTTATATAATTTTATTAAAAAAGAACTTCTTCCTATAGAAGACAGGGGAGCTTACTTAGTCATAGGTTTTACAGATCAAGGAAGCTCTTTTGAATATACTCAAAAAAGAGCCGAAGATGTTGAAAAAAGACTTATACCTCTCTTGCAAGCAGAAGGTAGTCCATACAATAGATTTCTTATGATAGTTCCAGGATTTGGTGGTGACAATAGTTTTATTATTATTTCTTTATTAAATCACTGGAAAGATAGAAAACAAAATTCTCAAATAATTATGAGACAAGCAATCGGAAAAATAGTAACTGTTCCTCAAACATTGGCTTTTCCTATATCTCCACAATCAATAAGAGTTTCAAATTATAATAAACCAGTTCAAATGGTTGTTCTAGGAAGTACTTACGAAGAATTAGAAAGAACTCAATCCAAAGTGTTAGGAATGATGAGAAGAAATGGAAATTTGTCAAGAATAGAATCTGACTACTCAAGAAATAAACCAGAAGTAAAATTAGTTATAAATAAAAATAAAGCAAAAGATTTGGGCATATCTACTCAGTCAATTGGTCAAACTCTAGAAACTCTTTATGGTGGAAAAACTGTAACTAAATTTAATAAACTTGGGAAAGAATATCCAATTATCCTGCAACAATATTTAAGAGATAGAAAAGACAAAGAAAGTTTAAGCAAAATTTATGTAAGGTCAGAAAATACAGGTGCTTTAATTTCATTGGCAAATCTAGTCAGCTTCGAAGAACAAGGTTCTGCGAATAAGCTTTCAAGATACAACAGACAAAGAGCAGTCACAATATCTGCCAATATTAATGAAGGCTATACATTGTCTGAAGCAATTAAATATTTAGAAAAAACTATGTCTAAGATTGCACCAGATAAACAGATTACCTGGAAAGGAAAATCTGAAGAATTAAAAGAAACTAGTAACGAATTATATATAATTTTTGCTTTGGCTCTTTTAACAGCCTATCTTGTAATGTCAGCAACATTTAACTCTTTTGTCCACCCTTTTATTATCATACTAACAGTTCCATTGGCTGTATTTGGTGGGCTGGTATTTATTTTATTTTTAAATAGCTCGATAAACATATTTTCACAAATCGCTTTAGTTATATTAATTGGTATATCGACTAAAAATAGTATTCTAATTGTTGATTATGCAAATCAACTAAGAACTTTAGGTAAAAATATAGAAAGCTCAGTAATAGAAGCTTGTGAACTTAGGTTTAGACCTATAATTATGACCTCTTTAAGTACTATGATTGCAATGATGCCTCTCATAGTTGGAAACATTGGTCCTGGTGCTGGTGAAGGATCTAGATTAGCAGTAGGTGCTACAATACTGGGTGGAATGGTAATATCAACATTTTTTACATTATATGTAACTCCAACAATGTATTTAACATTAGCAAAAAATACAAAAAGAATTGATGCAGTTGATATAGAGTTAAAAAAACAGCTTCGTTAAAATATAATATATTTTTTTCTATTTAGAGACTTGCTACATTTATTAAGTTGAGTCTTGTATTTGTTAGATTGATTTTGAACTTTCTTAGCTAATAAAATTACTTTTTGTTTTTTCTTATAATTCTTATAATTGCCCCATCCTTCATGATAAGCAATATATTGTCTAAACGCATCTTTTTGTGATATTTTTAAAAGTTTTTCTGTTTTATTTGCATACCAACCTATAAAATCTACGCTATCCTTAAATCTTGTTCGTGTTGCAAATTTATTATTTGTTTCTTCTTTATACTGTTTCCATGTACCTTTTACAGCCTGCGAGTACCCAAATGAACTGGATGGTCTCTTATAGGGTATTATTTTAAAAATTCTTTGTCTTTTTGGTTTAGCTAACCAATCAAAATCGGACTCCATCTTTATAATTGCTAACTGAATATAAATTGGAGTTCCCCATTTTTGTTCTGTTTTTTTTGCATGCTTGTACCAAAGATATCTTTCGGAAAAAATGGAACACCCATCTGCTGTATTTTTAGGAATAGAGGAACAGGAAACAAAAAAGAAAAATATACTAAATAAAATCAGACTTTGCTTTTTCATTAAGCTCATCCATTTTTTTTCTGATTTCTTCGTCAGAAATATTATGATTTTTTAAATCTTCTTTTACTTTTCTAAAAACATCTTCATCTCCAGCTTCTGCAAAATCTGCTTTAATTACAGATTGAATATATTCTTTTTCCTGATCAGAGTTATAACCTAAAATTTGTGAAGCCCACTGTCCTATATATTTGTTTCTACGAGCACTAACTTTAAATTGTAATTCTTCATCATGGGCAAATTTTTTTTCAAAACTTTTTTCCCTATCATCAAATGTACTCATCTTTTTCTCCAATAATTAAATATACTAAATAATAAAATTGATAACAAAACTCCAATAATATTACCAAACAAGTCACTATATTGAAATGATCTGTTTGGTATAAATAGATGAAGAACTTCAAAAATTATGGAACTTAATATTAAATAATTAAGAATAACTATTTTTTTGCTCTTGTAATAAGCAATTAAACCAATAAAGGATAATACAAAAAAGGCATATACGTGATTTGATGAAATCGACATAAAATCTCCAGTTAATTGGGGTTGTTTTTGAAATTCTCCATAAATTAAAAAACCTAGAATACTTCCAGGATATATATATAAAATAATAAAAATTGTATTAATGATATTAAATATTATTTTTGTCATTTTGCATACTTATCTTATATTGAAAATTTATTAATGAGTCATTTAATTTTAGTACGACATGGACAAAGCGAGTGGAACTTGCAAAAAAGATTTACTGGTTGGGTGGATGTTGAACTAACAGCAAAAGGAAAATTAGAAGCTTGCAAAGCTGGGGAACTAATAAAAGAACAGAATATAAATTTAAATCATTATTATTGTTCATATCAAAAAAGAGCAATAGAAACATTAAATCTTATTTTAAATACTTTGAGATTAAAAAATAATTCAGTTGTTAAAGCTTGGGAATTTAATGAACGAAGCTATGGATCTTTAACAGGATTAAATAAAGAAGAAATGATAAAAACCTTGGGTAAAAAAAAAGTTCAAGAATTTAGAAGATCTTGGAATATTGCTCCTCAACCTTTAAATAAAAAAAATCCTTATCACCCTCTAAATATTGAAGCATATAAAGACATACCCAAAAATTTAGTACCTGATACAGAATCACTAAAAGATACTTATGAACGAGTAATTCCTTACTATAAAAAAAATATACTACCGCTGTTGAATGAGAATATAATAATTGCGGCACATGGCAACTCACTTAGAGCATTGTGTAAATACATATTTGATATTGACAATACTAAAATTTCTAAACTAGAAATTCCGACTGGAAATCCTTTGGTGCTAACATACGAAAATAAAAAATTAAATAACGTCAGATACCTAGATAGAGAAAGAGCTAAAGATTTAATAATTTTTTGAAAGTTTATTAAATATTTCTAAATCAGTTATATGTTTAAAATCACTAGTACTCTCAAACCCATATAATTTATTAACATTAATAAGACGATCCCATATTTCAGTAATCGAAAAACATTTTGTATCAATTGATGAAAAAATATTTTTATTAATTATCTGACAACCAGTGTAAATAAAATTTTTTTCTTTATTGTTCAAAATATTATTTAAATCTAAATTAAAATCTCCTTTTAGTCTCTGATCGAAACTTTTTGATTTATTAACAACCATTAGAATATTATTAATTTTTTTTTTAAAATAAAAAACTTCCATATTTTTAATAACTTCAAGGTGCTCTTTTTGCCATATAGTATCTGGATTAAAAACAAGAAAATCTTCGTCTTCTGAATTTTTTGTTAAATTTAAAATACCACCACCAGTATCTAATATTGATGTGCCATCTTCAATAATTTCAATTTTACAACTAAATCTTTTATTATAAATGAATTCTCTAATTTGCTCTTTAAGATAAAAAGTATTTACTTTAATATTTTTTATACCAAGTTGATTTATAATATTAATAGAATTTTCCAATAAAGTTATATTGTTTATTTTTAACAAAGGTTTTGGAACATTTAGTGTTAAAGGATTTAATCTTTTTCCATAGCCAGCACAAAGTATTAATGCTGTATTTATTCTTTTCATTTTTTAATTCTTATATTTTTTGAAAAATTTTTATCTAAAAAAATTTTTAGATCTTCAAATATTTCATTATTATTTATTCTATTTTCAATAAGTTTCCATGCATTTGGTATTAATTTTAAATAATGATGTTTGCTATCTCTAATTGATAGTCTTGTAAATATGCCAATTATTTTAATATTTCTCAGTACAGACAATATATCAAAATCATTTTTAAAATTTTTTATACTTTTTAATTTATTTTTTTTCTGAAAATATTTGAAAATTTTTTCTTTTAAATTGTCTGAAGTTTTTAATCTAACATCATCAATTAAAGAAGCAAGATCATAAGCTGGGTTTCCATATACTGCGTCTTGACTATCAATGATAGCAATATTTTTTTTATATTCCATTAAATTAGAAACATGAAAGTCTCTGTGGACAAAAATATTATTTTTATTTTTTATTTTCTTTAAAATTTTTTTAATAATATTTTTTAACTCCCTTTTCAATTTTTTTTGTTTTTTTTTTTGAATAACTTTTGGAATATACCATTTTATAAATAAATGAGATTCGTTAAAAATTTTATTTTTTGAATATTTGGGGATTATATAATTTGAATTTGTAAATGTTTGAATTTTATTTGTTTTTATTTTTTGCAACTTGCATAATAACAAAATTATTTTTTTATAATAATTTATTTTTTTAATCTTATTATTTTTTAATTTATTATATATAGAGCTATTCCCTAAATCCTCTATCTCAATAAAATTTTTTTTATAATTATGACTAATTAATTTTGGTGCTTTTATTTTATTTTTAATTAAAACTTTATTTATTGCATCATAAATAATTAAATTATTTTTTTTTTCCTTTTTGCATACAACTAAAATTGATCCTTTCTTTCTATAAAATTTTCTAAAAGAAGCGTCTCCTGATAATGGTATTAGTTTATTATTTATAATCATCTATAATTTTTTTTTTATAATCACTACAAATAACTAAGCTTCTTTTTTTTAAATCCGCTTCATAACTAAATAATAATTCAATTCTTTTTTCTGGTTTTTCTTTTATTATTTCTGGCCATTCTATAAAGGTTAATGTGTCTTTTTGATTTTCATAAAGGCCAATATTTTTTAATTCTAAAGTGTCTTTAATCCTATATAAATCGTAATGTTGGACAATTAAATCATTAATTTTGTATTCATATATTATATTAAAAGTTGGGCTTGGGATTTCTGTTTCCTTTTCATTAAATTTTAATTGTAAAAAATTAATTAAATATTTAATAAAAGTTGTTTTTCCAACTCCTATTTCGCCATACAAAAAAATTATATCTCCTTTTGATAAATAAGTTGAAAGTTTTTGCGAAATTGATTTTGTATCTTTTTCTAAAGTAATATCAATTTTGCTACTTTTAGTAGCGATAGGCATCGGGTTTAAAAGGTCCTTGTTGTTTTACACTAATGTAATCAGCTTGATCTTTGCTTAATTTTGTTAGTTTAGCACCTACTTTTTCTAAGTGTAATTTGGCTACTTTTTCATCAAGATGTTTTGGTAGAACATATACTTTCTTCTCATACTTTTCTGAATTGTTCCAAAGTTCTATTTGAGCAGTAACTTGGTTTGTAAATGACGCACTCATAACAAAACTTGGGTGTCCTGTAGCACAACCTAAATTTACTAATCTTCCTTCTGCTAATAGTATAATTCTTTTTTTGTCTGGAAATGTTATTTCATGTACTTGTGGTTTTATTTCATCCCATTTATAATTTTTTAAGGCTTCAACTTGAATCTCATTATCAAAGTGCCCAATATTGCATAATATTGCCCTATCTTTCATGTCTCTCATATGATCTGCAGTAACTATGTCTTTATTTCCTGTTGCTGTTACAACTATGTCTGCCTCTTTAATCATTTCATCCATTAAAACTACTTCATAACCCTCCATAGCTGCCTGAAGTGCACATATTGGATCTGTTTCCGTTACCATAACTCTTGCACCACTTTGTCTTAATGATGCTGCACTTCCTTTCCCAACATCGCCAAACCCAGCAACTATTGCAACTTTTCCTGACATCATTACATCGGTTGCTCTTTTAATTCCATCAACCAGACTTTCTCTACAACCGTATAAATTATCAAATTTAGATTTTGTAACAGAATCATTAACATTGATTGCTGGAACAAGTAATTTTCCTTCAGATTGCATTTTTTTTAAAGCTAAAACTCCAGTTGTTGTTTCCTCGGATAAACCTTTAATTGACTTCATTAATTCTTTATACTCTTTATGCATCAGCGCTGTTAAATCTCCTCCATCATCAAGTATCATGTTAGGTTTCCAATCTTTTTTACCTTCAATAGTTTGTTTAACACACCACCAATATTCTTCTTCAGTTTCACCTTTCCATGCAAAAACTGGTATTCCTGCTTTGGCAATTGCTGCTGCCGCATGATCTTGTGTTGAAAAAATATTACATGAAGACCATCTAACTTCTGCACCTAATTCTACTAGTGTTTCAATTAATACAGCGGTTTGGATTGTCATATGAAGACAACCTAAAATTCTTGCTCCTTTAAGAGGTTGTTTTCCTTTATATTCTTTTCTTAATGCCATTAAACCAGGCATCTCGGTCTCGGCCAAGGAAATCTCTTTTCTTCCAAAATCAGCTAAATTAATATCTTTTACTTTATAATCACTCATGAAAGATGGCTTGTAACAATTTTATAAGAATTTATCAACTTAAGATTAAATTTTAGGAAATATAATTTCTACTTTTGCTCCTTTTTTATTCTTATTATTTGATGCAGTAATTGAAGCATCATGCAATTCAACAAGATTTTTTACAATATTTAATCCCAAACCTGAATGTTCGCCAAATTTTTCAGGTCTATTACTATAAAATCTATTAAAAATTTTTTCCGTATCTTTCTCTTTAAAACCATGACCTTCATCAATAACTCCTAAAACAATATTGCCATCTTGATTATGATTTAATTCAACATTAATTTTTTTATTATCCTCACTAAAAGATACTGAGTTTTCTAATAAATTTGCAAGTATTTGCTCAATTCTGTTTTCGATACCTTGAACTATATAGTTTCTAGAGCCATTAGTTTTTAATTGAATATTTATACCTCTCTTTGAATTATAAATATTGTTAAAATCATCTACTACAGAACTTACAACCTCCTGTAAGTTAATTTTTTTCATTTTTTCAGTTGTGATTGCAGCTTCATCTTTTAACATTTGAGAATAATCTGTAATTAACCTTTCAATTCTTTCCACATCATGGGAAAGTATTTTTAATAACCTATTTTTTTGATCTTTATTGTCCGTTTCAGAAATAATTTCAGAAGCACTTTTAAGAGAAGCTAAAGGATTTCTAATTTCATGAACTAAATCTCTTGAATAGTTTTCAGCAGTATTTATTCTTTTGTGAAGTTCTCTTGTCATCTCTTGTAAAGAATTAGATAAAATTCCTAATTCATCATTTCTGCTTTTAATTTTTTCAATATTTGTTTTCTGTTTGCTTTTTTCCTTTATTATTTTTGTGTAGGCTACAAGATTTTTAATTGGTTTTAAAAAATATCTATTTAATACAAAAGAAAAAATAAAAATTACAATTGCAACTATAATTGCAGTTCTTATAACAAAAGTTTTTCTTTCATTAATTGCAGATTTTATATCATTTGCATTTTCTGTAATCGCTAGATACCCCATATTATTATCTCCAACGTGTACATTTTTTATAGTGGTTAATAAAAATTGATTGTAACTTTCTTGTGTAAAACTGTAAGGTTTTCCAAATTCTTTTGAATTTGAGTAATTTATTAAAATTTCATGTAAAGAAATTTTTTTATTTTTTTTTGTATTTTTTTTTTTCTGAAGTACTTTTGTATTACTTACTAAAATATCTGTTTCTACGACTTCAAAACTTTGGCGAAAGGATCTTGGATCGAGATCCAAGGTATCTGTATCTCCTATTAAATTAAAGTTTTTGTCAAATATAATGACCCTATCGAGATTTTGAAATAGGAATCTAGTAGAAAATAAAAATTTTCTTATATCTTCTTTATTAAATTTAATGTTTAATCTTTGAACATGATCAATTGTATTATCAATAACTTGAATATGTTTGGTTGTTTTTCCTTTTATTAAACTTGGTTGCACACCTCTTAAATAAAAAACTGTAAAACTTCCTATAACAATGAAAATTAAAAGATTAATAAATAGAAATTTTTTTAATATTGATTGATCTTTTATAAAATTATTAAACATTAACTAACATTCCAACGATAGCCGCTTCCATATCTAGTTTCAATTGCTGAAAAACTACTATCAACTTTTTTAAACTTTTTTCTGATTCTTTTTACATGGCTATCTATTGTTCTATCTTCTATATCGGTATCTTCTCTATATGCTATATCCATTAATTGCGATCTTTCTTTTATTATACCAGGTCTTTTTGCAAGCTCCTTAACTATTAAAAATTCTGTTGTAGTTAGCTTGTCTGGCAATTGTTTTCCAGCCCATTCACATTCTAATTGTGAAGGATCTAGCTTGAGCTTTCCATGAGCAATAATATTTTTTGTATCTTCTATACTTTTATTATCTTTTTTTCTTAATTGAACTCTTATTCTTTCAATTAAAACTTTTATTGAAAATCCTCCAGATTTTTTGACAAAATCGTCCGCTCCTAATTTTAAACCTAAAAGTTCATCAACTTCTTCATCTTTAGAAGTTAAAAAAATTACTGGCATAGAAGTTTTTTTTCTAAGTTTTTTTAATAATTCTTCTCCATCCATTTTGGGCATTTTTATATCCACAACTGCTAAATCAGGAGGATTTCTTGTTAAACCTATAAGAGCACTCTCTCCATCTAAATAAGTTTGAACTTTATATCCTTCTTTTTCTAAAGCCATACTTATGCTTGTGAGAATATTTCTATCATCATCAATTAATGCAATTGTTTGATTCATTTATAGATCTAAAAATACTAAATTGTTCTAATTTGGGCAATAGTTCTTCGATTATTAATGCAACATTCCCCAATTATCTCCAATATTAATATCTACCAAGAGAGGTATTGAAAATGAATGGAGATCACTGTCTTTTACACTTGTCATTTCTTCTTTAATAATTTTAGAAATACTTTTTACTGTTTCATGAGAAACCTCAAAAATTAGTTCATCATGAATTTGTAATAACATTTTTGAGTCAGCATTTTTTATTTCTTTTAGCTTTCTGTCTATTCTAATCATAGCAAGCCTCATTATTTCAGCTGCTGATCCTTGTATTGGAGCATTAATAGCCGCTCTTTCTTGAAAATTTCTAATATTATAATTTTTATCATTAATTCCTGTTACATACGTTCTTCTTCCAAATATATTATTTACATAACCATTTTTTCTACAAAATTTTATAGTTGATCTCATATATTCTTTTATTTCAGGAAACTTGACAAAATATGAATTTAAAAATTCTTCTGCTTCTAAGTTTGTTACTCCTATTTGTTTAGCTAAACCATATTGAGAAATACCATAAATAATTCCAAAATTTATTGCTTTAGCTTTTCTTCTCATTGTAGAATCAATATTTTTTATATCTGCATTAAATACTTGGCTAGCTGTTAAAGAATGAATATCAATATTATTTTTGAATGCTTTTTTTAACTCTTTAACATCTGCAAGATCAGATAATATTCTCATTTCAATTTGATTATAGTCTGCAGATATTAAACTATTATTTTTTTCTGAAATAAATGCTTTACGGATATCTTTTCCATTTTCGGATTTAATTGGAATATTTTGCAAATTTGGATCACTAGAAGCTAGTCTTCCTGTAGATGTGGCCGCTAGTAAGAAAGAAGTATGAATTCTATTTGTTTTGTGATTTATGTGTTCAGGTAGTGATTCTGAATAGGTATTTTTTAATTTAGTTACCTGTCTCCAATCAAGAACTAATTTTGGTAATTTGTGACCTTTAAATGCCAAATCTTCTAAAACATTTGCGCTTGTAGCAAAACTTCCTTTTTTAGTTTTTTTTAGAGATGAAATTTTTAGCTCGTTATACATTATCTCTCCCAATTGTTTTGTAGAGCCTATTTTGAATTCTTTTTTTGAAATGTTAAATATTTCTTTCTCTAAAAAATTAATTTTTTTTTCAAATTTTGTTGAAAGTTTTTTTAAAAAAGCTTTATCTATTTTAATTCCATTTATCTCCATTAAAGCCAAAATTTTTATTAATGGTTTTTCAAAAATCTCATAAATATTGCTAAGTTTTTCTTTTTTAAGATTATCTGAAAATAATTTATATAATCTTAATGTTATATCGGCATCTTCAGCAGCATAATCTTTTGCAGTTTCTATATCAGCTTCACTAAAATTAATTTGTTTTTTTCCTGTTCCAACAATATCCTTAAATGCAATGGGTTTGTGATTTAAATGTATTTCAGAAAGAGTATCCATATTATGTCTGTTTTTTCCAGCATCCAATACATATGACATCAGCATAGTATCCTCTAGAGAGTTCATGTTAATTCCGCGATGGTAAAAAATTATATAATCAAATTTAATATTTTGACCAATTTTCTTTATACTTTTATCTTCTAAAGTTTTTTTTAAAATTTTTATAACAGATGTTTCTTTTAAATTATTTCCTTTTTTATGCCCCACTGGAATATAACATGCTCGGCCAATCCTTGTTGAAAGAGATACCCCTACCAGTTCTGCCTGATGTGGATCTAATGATGTTGTTTCAGTATCAATAGAAAATTCTCCAATTTGCTCTGCTTCGGCTAACCATTTTTTAATTTCATTTACATTATTAATTAATTCATAGTTTTTCTTTGAAATTTTTGAAATTTTTGTATTTTCATAAGATCTATTTTGTTCATTTAAAAAATCAATTTCACCATAAACAGATATTACTGAACTCAATAATCTGTTAAATTCCATTTCTCTTAAAAAAGTGTAAAGCTTCTTTTTGTCCACTTCTTTTAAACTAAAATCTTTAATTTTGTCTTTTACAGGAACATCTTTTTTTAATGTTACTAGTTTTTTACTGATTATAGCTTTATCATTATTTTCTAGTATTGTTTCTCTCCTTTTGTTTTGTTTTATTTCTTTGGCATTTTTGAGTAAATTTTCTAAATTACCATACTGATTAATTAATTCAGCTGCCGTTTTAATCCCTATCCCAGGAACTCCTGGAACGTTGTCACTGCTGTCGCCTGCTAAAGCCTGTACATCAATTATTTTATTAGGTTTAACTCCAAATTTTTTATCAATATCTTCTTGGTTAATAAATTTATTTTTCATTGGATCATAGATTCGAACATTTTTTTTATACAGCTGCATCAAATCTTTATCAGATGACACTATAGTTACTTTTCCTCCTTCATTTAAAATTTGTTCTGAATAGGTTGCTATTAGATCATCGGCCTCATAATTAATTAATTCTATTGAAGGTAAATTAAATGCTAAGACTGATTTTCTAATATATTCAAATTGTGGAATAAGATCTTCTGGAGCTTCACTTCTATTGGCTTTATAATCAGAATATATATCATTTCTAAAATTTTTTTTAGCAGAATCAAATATTACAGCAAAGTGTGTAGGTCTTTCACTATTATTCTCTGATTTAGAATCTTCCAATAACTTAAAAAGCATATTGCAAAAACCACTAACTGCTCCGGTGGGCATGCCATCACTTTTTCGTGTTAATGGAGGTAGCGCATAATAGGCTCTAAATATATATCCAGAACCATCAATTAAATAAAAATGTTCCTTTTTTTTTATTTTGTCCATTAAATAATGTTATCTTAATTTGTGCTAATGTTATAAATGTATATTTCTTTATGAGTAATAAAAATGTTTTATCTGTAAAAAATTTAAATAAAGTTTATTCCAAAAAAAGTTCAAATTCTGTACATGCTTTAAATAATTTAAACTTAGAGGTGAAACAAGGAGAAATTTTTGGCCTTCTTGGCCCCAATGGTGCTGGCAAAAGCACCTTCATAAATATATTGGCTGGAACCGTAATTAAATCCTCTGGAGAAGTTATTGTTTGGGGTTTTAATTTAGATAAAAATCCAAGACAAGTAAGAGCATCGATTGGAATTGTCCCTCAAGAAGTCAATTTTGATCCATTTTTTAGCCCAAGAAAAATATTAGAACTTCAAGCTGGCCTTTATGGGGTTAAAAAAAAAAATAGAATTACCGATACAATTCTAAAACTTGTTTCCTTGGAAGATCAAGCCAATAGTTATACCAGAAAGCTTTCTGGAGGAATGAAAAGAAGATTGCTGGTTGCTAAAGCCTTGGTGCACCAACCTCCAATTATAATTTTAGATGAACCAACCGCAGGTGTTGATGTTGAATTAAGAAAAAATCTTTGGAAAAATGTTAAATCTCTAAATACTCAAGGTGTGACCGTTATTTTAACGACACATTATATAACTGAAGCAGAAGAGATGTGTGATCGAGTAGGTATATTGAATAAGGGAAATTTAGTAGCTTTAGATAGTACAAAAAATTTATTAAATAAAATTAAAACTAAGCTTGTAAAATTTTCTGTAAATCAAAAAGTTAAAATTGAAGGCAAATTTTCAGAAATTTCAGAAGTTATAGTAAATAATGATAATGAATTATCAATTTCTTACGATAAGAGTAAATTAAATATAGAAAATATTATTCAATATATTAATAAGCAAAATATTAAAATCCTAGATATATCGACCGATGATGGAGATCTTGAAGATGTATTTGTTAGACTAACAAAAAATTAGATTAATTTTTTGTTTTGTAGTATTATTATTTTATGGAAATAGCAGAATCTATAAAAAATCAAAAAATACTAAAATATATAATTATAGTGTTGCTTGGATCATTGGCTTTAACAATTTCTGCAAAAATAAAAATACCTTTTTATCCAGTTCCAATGACTATGCAAACTTTTATTGTTCTATTCTTAGGAATTACATTTGGCTATAAAATTGGAGTTGCAACTGTTGGGCTATATTTGTTTGAAGGAATTTTGGGTTTGCCGGTATTTTCTAATTCCCCTGAAAAAGGAGTTGGATTAATATATTTTACAGGCCCAACAATGGGCTATCTAATAGGTTTTTTATTTGCTACATTTTTTGCAGGTTATATAAATTTAAATAAAAATGTTTTTATAATATTTATAAAATTAATAGCTTCTGTTTCTATAATTTATTTATTTGGAGTAATATGGCTTGGAATTCTAATTGGTTGGGATAAACCAATTATACAATTAGGCGTAACTCCATTTCTGCTAGCTGAATTATTTAAAATTTTAATACTAACTCTACTAACAAAAAAATTGATTGGTCTTAAAAAATTTATTTAGGAGATCTTTTATATAAAATTCTCTGTAGAGTTCTTCTATGCATCTTAAGTCTTCTTGCTGTTTCAGATACATTCCTATTACACAACTCAAAAACACGATGTATATGTTCCCATTTAACTCTATCTGCAGACATTGGATTTTCTGGAGGTTCTGCTTTTTTATTCGGATCAGCTAAAAGAGCTTTTTCAACATCATCCGCATCAGCAGGTTTTGCTAGATAATCAATAGCTCCCTGTTTTATAGCAGCTACAGCGGTTGGTATATTTCCATAACCCGTTAACATTACAATTCTACTTTTTGAGTTTTGAGATTGAATTTGTTTTACAACTTCAAGTCCATTACCATCTCCAAGTCTTAAATCGACAACAGCAAAAGCAGGTTTTTTTATCATTACTGAGCTGATTCCTTCTTTAACTCCATCTGCCTGAGAGACCAGAAAGCCTTTTTTTTCCATTGCTCGAGCCAGTCTTTCCCTAAATGGACTGTCATCATCAACTATAAGTAGTGATTTATCCTCAAATTCACTTATTTTTTTGAGCTTTCCTTGTTCTGACATTATTAACATATGTACATCAATTTGTTAATTTCAATATCATTATTTAGTTTACATTAAGAAATATATACCTTAAATCCTGGATTCAATGGAAGTTACAAAACTAAATTTGTAACTTTTTTTTATTAAATTTTTTTTACGGAGCTAAAATGAAAAAATTTAAATCAGTTGAGGACTTAGTCAATCAACTGGAACCAAATAACCCGGTCTATTGCATAAGGAGGCATTCTATAAATGTTGCTTCCAAGTTCTTCCAAGATAAATTTCCAGGTAAGATTTTGTATGCAATGAAATCTAATCCACATCCAATAGTTTTAAATACGATTATTGATAGTGGAATAAATAATATTGATGTTGCGTCAATAAAAGAGATTGAAACAATCAAAAAAATTAATCCTAATGTAAAATGTTCATATATGCATGCTGTAAAAGCACGAGAAAGCATCAGAGAAGCTTATTTTAAATATGGAGTTAAAACCTTTTCGTTAGATTCTAAGGATGAATTAATAAAAATTATTGAAAGCACAAATCATGCTAAAGATCTTGAGTTGTTTGTACGTGTTTTTGTTTCAAACGAGCATGCTGAGATAGATTTGTCAAAAAAATTTGGTGCAGTTACTTCTGAAGCTGCGGGCTTATACAGGTTAACAAAACAATATTCAAAAAAAATTGGTTTAAGTTTTCATGTTGGTTCTCAATGTATGCATCCAATTTCATATGGAAAAGGAATTTCTGAAATTGGCAAAATAATAAAAAAAACAAAAATTGTTCCTGACTATATAAATGTTGGAGGTGGATTCCCAACAATTTATCCAGATTTAGTTCCACAATCTCTAGAATGTTATTTTGAGGAAATTAAAAAAGGATTAAATAATTTAAAATTAGAAAGACTTCCTGAAATTGTCTGTGAGCCTGGTAGAGCAATTGTATCTGAAAGTGGATCAACAATTGTAAAAGTAATATTAAGAAAAAAACAAAAACTTTATATAAATGACGGAACATATGGAACGCTTTTTGATGCTGGTGTGCCAAATATTGTTTATCCTAGCAAATTAATTACTAATGGAAGATTAATTTCTAAGAAAATAAACTCTTTTGATTTTTTTGGCCCAACATGTGACAGCATGGATTATATGAAAGGGCCCTTTATTTTACCAAACAACGTGAAAGAAAATGATTATATAGAATTAGGTCAGCTTGGTGCTTACGGATTAACCTTCAGAACTCGCTTTAATGGATTTTTTTCTGACGAAATTTATGAAGTTGAAGATAGTCCAATCATGACAATGTATGACAAAGAAGCAAAAAGCGATTTTCTTGTTGCTTAAATGTCAGACAAAAAAAATCTAGGTCACAACAGTAAAAAAGATTTGCTCAATAAGGAAGTTGAACATATTGACATTACTTCTTTTGATTCAAGAAAAATAATTTCATCTATGAAAAAAATGTCATTTGTTTCTAGAGAAACTGCAAATGCAGCTGGTATATTTAATCAAATGATTGAAGATAAAGATTGTACAATTTTCTTAACTTTAGCAGGCTCAACATCGGCTGCTGGATGCATGCACATTTATAGAGATATGGTTAAATATAAAATGGTAGATGCGATAGTTGCAACCGGAGCATCAATAATAGATATGGATTTTTTTGAAGCTCTGGGATTTAAACATTATCAAGGCTCTCAATTTCATGATGATGCTGAATTAAGAAAAAATTATATAGATAGAATTTATGACACTTATATAGATGAAGATGAATTGCAATTTTGTGATAAAATAATATGTAAAATTGCAGATGGTTTAGAACCAAAAAGCTACACGTCAAGAGAATTTATTCATGAAATTGGAAAATACTTAAAAAAAAATGCCAAAAAAAAGAATTCCTTAATTGAGACTGCATATGATTCTGGGGTTCCAATATTCTGTCCAGCTTTTACTGATTCAAGTGCAGGCTTTGGCTTAGTTATGCATCAAGAAAAAAACCCAAAAAAACATATTACAATTGACTCTGTTAGAGAATTTAGAGAGTTAACAGAAATAAAAATAAGGTCAAAAAATTCTGGGTTGTTTATGATAGGAGGTGGTGTTCCAAAAAATTTTATACAAGACACTGTTATATGTGCAGAACTTTTAAATAAAAATGTAAGTATGCATAAATATGCTGTTCAAATAACAGTTGCTGATTCCAGAGACGGTGCTTGCAGTAGTTCAACTTTAAAAGAAGCAAGTTCATGGGGAAAAGTTGATACTACAAAAGAACAAATGGTATTCTCAGAAGCAACTACTGTTTTGCCATTAATTGCGAGCAACGCCTATCACTCTGGTTATTGGAAAAATAGAGAACATAAAAACTTTGCAAAAATTTTTGGATAAAAATTGGATTACTTATCTAATAAAAAAGGATTTCTTGGTGTTGATAATAAATTTCATACTAAACAAAAAGTTACAGTAATACCATTTGGATTAGAAAAAACAGTAAGTTATGGAAGTGGAACAAAGAATGGCCCAAAAGAAATAATTAAAGCTTCGCATCAAGTTGAATTATATGATGAAGAATTAAATTGTGAACCATACAAAAAAATTGGAATAAAAACACTTAAACCATTTAAAATAGACAAAAATATTAAAAAAGCTTTAAAAAAAATTTCTATTGTAATTGACAAAATTTTAAATAAAAAAATCTTTCCAATAACCTTCGGTGGAGAACACTCGATAACGCCTGGATGCATTGGTCCATTTGCTAAAAAATATAAAAAACTTTGCTTATTACACTTTGATGCACACGCCGATCTAAGAGAAAGTTATAATGGAGAAAAATTTTCTCATGCCTCGGCTATTCGAAGGTGCCTTGATTATAATAATATATCTGTAATATCTTTTGGAATAAGGAATATTTCTCAAAGTGAAATTCATTATTTAAAAAAAAATTATTCTAGAATTAAAATATTTTGGGCAAAAGATAAAGATAAGTGGAACTTAAATAAATTTAAGAAAATGATAAAAAATAAAAACGTTTATTTAACTTTTGATGTTGATGGATTTGATTCTAGTATAATGCCAGCAACCGGAACTCCAGAGCCTGGGGGTTTGTTTTGGGATGAAACATTGAATATAATAAAGATAGCATCAAAAAATTCTAATATTGTTGGTGCTGATATAAACGAATTATCACCAATTAAAGGCTTTAATTCCTATAATTTTCTAGTAGCTAAATTAGCTTATAAAATTTTATCTTATAAATTTTTATCTAAGCAGGTTTAAAGGAACCTAGTAACAATCTAAAAGGTACCAGCATAAGTAAAGCAACGATTATTTTTACAGTTAAATCTCCTAAAGATAATGTGATCCAAAACACTGTTGTCCCATAAAATGAAATAAAAAAAAATAAAAAAGTATCAACAGTAGAACCTATAAATGAAGATACTAAAGGTGCAATAAACCATTTTCTTTTTCTTAATTTGTCGAAAATCTGCACGTCTAAAAGTTGTGCACATATAAAAGCTACACCAGATCCAATTGCAATTCTTATTGAAATTAAGTCTGAAAAATTTGTTGAAAAGAAAAATGTCGAACAAATACCTAAGAAAAATCCCATGTAGACAATTTTTCTAGCTACAATTTTACCATAAGATCTATTAGCTAAATCTGTAATTAAAAAAGCAATTGGATAGCTTAATGCACCATAAGTTAATATATTTTCCAAATTATAGTATTTTATTGGAAATTGAACCAAATAATTTGACGTTAAAACAATTGCTCCCATAAAAAATGAGAGAATAAAAAATAAGCGGTTCATTACGCAGATTTGCTAAGTAAAGATCTTTTAATTTTTTTAAGCCTTAAAGATAAGTTTCTTGTTTTTGCAAATTTAATAAATTCATCAAAACTACCTTTTTTATCTACAGATCTAATACCTGCGTTTGAAACAGTTAATCTTAAACTTTTTTTTAAAATTTTACTTTTAAATTTTACTTTTTTTAGATTTGGTAAAAATCTTCTTTTAGTTTTATTGTTTGCATGACTAACCTTATGACCTTTAAGTGGCATCTTTCCTGTTAGTTCGCATTTCTTAGACATAAAATTATGCTTGTATAAGCGCTCTAAACTTGTCAGTCAAGATCAATTTTTAGAACCTATAATTTCAGATATATTTTTAATTCCTTTTTTTTTCAAAATATCAATTAACTCATTATTGATTTTGGAAGCTATATTTGGACCTTTATAAACCATTCCTGTATATAACTGAACTAAGCTTGCACCATTTATAATTTTTTCATAAACACCTTTTCCAGAATCAACACCGCCTACACCTATTATTTTAATATTATTATTTAAAATTTTATAAAATTTATTTATTAATAGATTTGATTTATATTCTAAAGGCTTTCCTGAAAGTCCACCTTTTTCTAATTTATTAATATTTTTTAAATTTTCACGATTTTGGTCTGTAGTATTAGAAATTATAACAGCAAAAATTTTATATTTCTGTAAAACTTCTGCAATTTTATTGATTTCATGCTCTTGTATATCAGGAGAAATTTTTACTGCAATTGGTACGGATGATTTTAAATTATTCTTTTCTTTTTCCAGTGCGCTTAGAAGTTCATCTAATTTATTTTGATTTTGAAAAGTCCTTAAATCTTCTGTATTTGGCGATGATATATTTATTGTCAAATAATCCCCAACATTATGAAATTTACGCATACATATTACATAGTCTTCTAATCTATCTTTTGTTTCTTTGTTAGGGCCTATATTAATGCCTAGCAAACCATTTGGTTGAGATGATTTGATTCTTAAACTTACACTGTCTGCTCCCAAACTGTTAAATCCCAATCTATTAATTAAAGCTTCATCTTCTTCTAAACGAAATATTCTAGGTTTTGGATTGCCATATTGTTTTAATGGAGTAACTGTTCCAACTTCTACAAAACCAAATCCTAATTTAAATAATGAATTATAAACTTGTGCATCTTTATCAAATCCAGCAGCAATACCAATTGGATTAAAAATTTTTTTTCCCAATACTTCTGTTGCAATTGAACTATCTTTTTTAATGTAATTATTTGGAAGATAATTAAGTTTTAAAGCTTTAATGGCTAAAGAATGTGCTAACTCAGGGTCTAGTTTAAATATTAACGATCTAATTTTTGAAAACATTATTTAATTTTATCTTTTATAAGTTTTATAGTTTCATTAACTCCAAAAAAACTAATAAAAAAACCCATTCTTGGTCCATTATGATCGCCAAAAATTACCTCGTAAATTAATTTAAACCAATCTCTTAAATTTTCTTTATAACCATTTTCTTTACCAACTGTATAAATTTGTGTTTGAATATCTTCTGGATTCATATCGTCATTACATTTTTCCAATGCTTTAATCAAAGCTTCCAAAACTTTTTTTTCATCAGAATTTGGTTTTTTATATTTTTTATTCTGTTTTATTACATCATTAAAATATTTTATTGCATAACCAATTAGTTTGTCAAAAATAGGGAAATTTTTCTCTAAAATATTCGGTTTATTTTTTTTAACAAACTTCCATAAAAGATCTTTAGAATCTGCATTGCTAGTCTCTACTAAATTTAAAAGCATAGAAAAACTCATAATAAAATTCTCTGACGGTATGCTGCCATTATGAACATGCCAAACAGGATTTAAAAGTATTTGTAATTCATTTTGACTTTTGCTTTTTTCAATGCATTCCAAATATTCATCAACAGCTTTTGGAACTATTTCTTTATATAGTTTTTTTGCTCTTTTTGGATTTTGATACATAAATAAAGATAAACTTTCTGGTGATGCGTAATTTAACCACTCATCTATCGTTATTCCATTTCCTTTAGATTTAGATATCTTTTCACCTTTTTCATCAAGAAACAATTCATATGCAAAACCAGATGGATTATATTTACCAAGCAACTTGATAATCTTTGAAGATAAAATCGCGCTTTCTATTAAATCTTTTCCATACATTTCAAAATCTATATCAAGCGCAAACCATCTCATGGCCCAGTCAACTTTCCATTGAAGTTTGCAGTTTCCATCTAAAATATTTTTTTCAAGCTTTGTACCCTTGTTATCAAAAACAATACTTGAATTTTTTTCATTAATTTCCAAAACTGGGATTTCTAGTACAACTCCTGTATCAGGACAAATTGGTAAAAATGGTGAATATGTCTTTTGTCTATCTTTGCCAAGAGTAGGAATAATAATATCCATTATACCTTGGTAATTTTTTAAAATTAATTTTAAAGACTCGTTAAAATAACCAGATTTATAAAGTTGAGTAGAGCTTTTAAAAGAATAATTAAAATTAAATTTATTTAAAAACTTTTTCAGCATTTCGTTGTTATGCTCTCCAAAACTATTGTATTTTCCAAATGGATCAGGAATTGAAGTCAAAGGTTTGTGTAAATTATTTTTTAATTTTTCTTGGTCTGGAACATTATCTGGAATTTTTCTAAGTCCATCCATATCATCAGAAAAAGTTATAATTTCTTTTGGCATATCAATTATTTGGTTTAATGCATTAACAACCATTGATGTTCTGGCTACTTCTGCAAATGTTCCTATATGAGGGAGTCCACTTGGTCCATAACCAGTCTGCAAAACTATTTTGCCTTTTTTTTCTATATATTTTTTTTTTTCTTTAATGATTTTTTTTGCCTCAACAAATGGCCAAGAATTAGTTTTTTCAATGTTTGCTTTATCAATCACAATATCAATCAACCAAAAAACTTATATAATTACGTATTTTAACAATTCTTATAGAGTTGAAATTTATTTACCATAAAATAATGTTCAATCAAAATGTCCAATTATAAAACAGTTTTTTTTACGCTAGGTGTTTTACAAATAATTTTGGGAATATCTATGATTATCCCTATTATTGTACAAATCATTTTTAATCAATTCGACTCGTCATTTGTTGCTGCGGGAATAATTTCTATAATTTTTGGAGTACTTTTTTTCATTTCTAATTTAGATTACAACAAAAAGCTAAGCTTGCCCCAGGCATTTTTGCTTACTGCACTTTCATGGATAAGCGTAGCAATATTTGGATCTTTGCCTTTTTTCTTTTCAAGTTTAGAATTAAGTTTCACTGACTCATTTTTTGAGAGTATGTCAGGAATAACAACAACTGGATCAACTATAATTTATAATTTAACTGAAACTCCTAAAGCAATATTATTTTGGAGAGCAATGCTTCAATGGCTTGGTGGTATAGGAATTATTGTAATGGCAATAACTATAATGCCAATAATGAATGTTGGTGGAATGCAATTGTTTAAAATATCAAGCAGTGACAATGCAGAGAAAATTTTACCAAAGTCAAAAGAAATTACTATTAGATTAATTTTAATTTATTTTTCATTAACTATTTTATGCGCATTATTTTATAAAATTTTTGGTATGGGATTATTTGATAGCATTACCCATTCAATGACTACGATAGCGACTGGAGGTTTTTCAAATTATAATGAATCAATTGGTTACTTTAATAGCTCTCTAATAGAAGTTACTTCAATTATTTTTATTCTCTTAGGAAGTATACCTTTTATAGCTTATATAAAATTTTTAAATGGGGACAGAAAAATTTTTATTTCAGATTCACAGATAAAAACATTTATCAAAATAGTTATTGTATCAATAATAATTTTATTTTTATTTTTAACATTTTCTAATAGAGGCAGTTCTGAAATTGATTTTAGATCAATATCATTTAATGTGATATCAATTTTAACTGGCACAGGCTATATAACTAAAGATTTTAGTGAATGGGGGAACTTTCCTTTAATTTTCTTTTTAATATTAATGTTCATCGGTGGATGTGCTGGTTCGACTGCATGTGGTATTAAAATTTTTAGAGTACAATTACTTTATCATTTTTTAATTAATCAATTAAAAAAAATAATTTATCCACGCGGAGTATTTATAATTAAATATGACAACAATAATATTGATGATAAATTCATGTCTTCAGTAATATCATTTATTTATTTATATATTGTAATTTTTTTTATTATTACAGCTTTGCTCTCAATAACAGGCCTGGACTTTATCACCGCAATTTCTGGAGCGGCAACATCAATATCAAACGTAGGCCCAGGACTTGGAAAAATTATTGGGCCAAATGGCAATTTTTCTCAATTATCAGATTTTTCTAAATGGATTTTGAGTTTTGGAATGATTTTAGGTAGACTAGAACTCTTTGCTATATTAGTATTATTTATACCTTCTTTTTGGAGGAAATATTAATGATTGAAAAAAAACAAAGCTGGATTGATTCACTTTTAGTCTACAAAGATATTAGAATGTTAAGAATTTTGCTTCTTGGAGCAATAAGTGGTTTTCCTTGGGTTTTAATAGGAAGTAGTTTAAGCCTTTGGCTAAAAGAAGAAGGATTAAGTAGATCAACAATTGGATGGGCAGGTTTAATTTTTGGTGTTTACGCATTTAATTATTTATGGGCACCAATAATAGATAGAATTCAAATACCTTTTTTAACAAAAAAACTAGGCCACAGGAGAGGGTGGATAGTTTTGATGCAAATTGCAATTTTAATTAGTTTAGTGGTATGGAGTTATATAAATCCTACACAAAACTTAGCATTATTAATTACAGTAGGGTTAATTATTGCAATTGCTTCTGCTACCCAAGACATAACTGTAGATGCTTTAAGAATTGAACAAATTAATGCTGATGAAGGAAAGTCTATGGCCGCTGGTGCAGCGATGGCAGTTGTTGGTTGGTGGACAGGTTACAAACTTGGAGGAGTAATAGCTTTGTTCACTGCTGAATATTTCGAAAATATGGGTGTTACAGACTATTGGCAGGCCACTTTTATGATTTTAGGAGTTGTAATAATTTTAATGAATGTAGGATTAATGTTTGTTCATGAGCCTATTCAAACAGACAGACAATTAAAACAAAAAGAAACCGACAAAATGATAGAAAGTAAGCTTGGATCAAATAATATTATAACTAATTTTATTTCCTGGATAACTGGTACTATTGGTGGACCTATAATTAGTTTTTTCAAAAAAAATGGATTTAATATTGCAATAGGAATTCTAGGTTTCGTTTTTTTATTTAAAATTGGAGAAGCTTTTCTTGGAAGAATGTCTATAGTTTTTTATAAAGAAATTGGCTTTTCTAAAGGACAAATAGCAATCTACTCTAAAACTTTAGGCTGGATAACAACTGTTGTATTTACTTTGCTGGGCGGAATATTTGCAATGAGAGTAGGAACTATAAAAACAATGTTTGTTGCTGGAGGTTTTATGGCAATAACAAATCTTTTATTTGCTGCTCTGGCTTGGACAGGCAAATCAGAATGGTTATTTGCAGTTGCTGTAATAGCTGATGACATATCTGCTGCATTTGCTACTGTAGCTTTTGTAGCATTTATTTCACTGTTAGTTGATAGAACTTATACTGCAACACAATATGCATTATTAGCATCTATTGGAACAGCAGGTAGAACAACTCTTGCATCATCTTCAGGTGCTTTAGTTGATTGGCTAAATGGTGATTGGGGAACATTCTTCGTGTTAACTGCAGTTATGGTTATTCCATCTTTAATTTGTTTGTGGTTTATCAGAGATAAAATAAAAATTGGTGAAAAATAGTTTTTTCTGCAAAAGTCCTTATATCAATTTATATGACAGACCATCTTTAAATTCAAAAATTTCTTCACAAATTCTGTATGGTGAAAAATTTAAAATTTTATTAAAAAAAAAAAATTTTTTAAAAATCAAAAGTTCTTATGATAATTATGTAGGATATATTAAATCATCAAACTATATTAATAAGTTTAAACCAACACACAAAATAAAGATTTTAAAATCCAGAATATTTAATCAACCAAAAATTAGGAATAAAAAAAAATTTAATAAATTTTTACCCTTTTCAAGTCAAATATCGATTTTAAAACAAAAAAATAATTTTGTTATGTTTCAAAAAAATAAATGGATAAAAAAAAAAGATATATGCCAAATTAAAAAAAAGGAAAAAAATTTTACAAAAATTTTAAATTTTTTTTTAAATTGTAAATATAAATGGGGAGGAAAAACTTATAACGGTATTGATTGTTCTGCTTTAATTCAAATATTTTACAAATTTAATAACAAGTTTTTTCCAAGAGACACGATAGATCAAATTAAGTTTAATAATGGAATGAAAAATAAAAAAAAATTCAAAAAAGGAGACATTATTTATTGGAAAGGACATGTTGCCTTATGCGTTAATTCAAAAAAATTAATTCATGCTTATGGACCAGAAAAAAAAGTTATTATTATGCCAATAAAAAAAACAATAAATAGAATTGAAAGAACAGCAAATTTAAAAGTTAAAAAAATTTGTAGAATATAAATTATTCTCTTCCAAAATCTGGTTTTGAAACATCTTGTTTTAGCGAAATAATTTGTTTTCTAACTTTTTTAGAACTTACTAACTTTGATAGAAGTTTTTTATTATTTTTATTTTGAATTATTCTTTTGAATAAATTTAAATTTTTTGTAAATAAATTTATAGCTTTAATTATATTATAATTGTTAAAAAAAATATCCCTCCACATAATTTCGTTAGATGCAGCTATTCTTGAGAAATCTCTTAGTCCACCAGCGCTGTATTTAATAAGATTTTTTCTTTGAATTTTTTGTGATTCTTGAGCTGTATTAATTAAATTATATGCAATTAAGTGAGGCAAATGACTTGTAATGGAAAAAACTTTATCATGGGTAGTCGAATCCATTACTACAATTTTAGAACCAATTTTTTTCCAAAATTTTTTTAAGTAAATTAAATTTTTTTTAAGTTTTTTGTTTTTTTCTCGAATAATTACGCACCATTTATTTAAAAATAAATTTTTATTTCCATATTCTGGACCGCTCACTTCTGACCCAGCTATAGGATGGCTTGATATCCAATCTAATTTTTTATTTAAAGTTTTATTTTTTAATTTAATTATATTTTTTTTTGTTGATCCAACATCTGTAATTAAACAATTTGATTTTAAGTTTTTATTTAACTTTGGAATTAATTTTTTATATTCACTCATAGGAGTACAAATAATAACTAAATCAACATGTGATATTTGTTTATTAAGAATTTTTACAAATTTGGTATTGAATTTAATTTTTTTTATTTTTGAAATATTTTTTTTAGATTTTTCAAATACTAAAACATTTTTTGACAACTTTTTGCTATTTAATGCTCTTAGAATTG
>CACAMG010000001.1 GCA_902533585.1 uncultured Pelagibacteraceae bacterium | reverse complement strand
ACAATTCCTATAAATTTATTAGCAGAGAATGCACCCTTGTATGATCGAAAATGGAAAAAAACAAAACTTCCCCAAAAATTAAAATTTAATAAAGATGAATTTAAATCTTTAAATATATTTGATTGTTTAAAAAAAATTTTAAATAATCCTAATATTGCTAACAAACAGTGGATTTGGAATCAGTATGATCACACTGTAATGGGAGATACTATACAAAAACCAGGTGGTGACGCTGGCGTTGTAAGGGTGCACGGAACTAAAAAAGCTGTTGCTGCATCTGTAGACTCGTCTGCTTCATATTGTTTCTCGCATCCTATTACAGGAGGAAAACAAATTGTTTGTGAGAGTTGGAGAAACTTAATTTCAGTTGGCGCTAGACCGCTTGCAATTACAAACTGTTTAAACTTTGGAAATCCTGAAAAAGAAAAAAACATGGGTGAATTTGTAGAATGCATAGATGGAATTACAGAAGCAAGTAAATACTTAGAATTCCCTGTCGTATCTGGAAATGTCTCATTTTATAATGAGACTAAAGATAAAGGAATTAAACCAACACCGACAATAGGAGGTGTTGGATTAATCAGTGATTATAAAAATATGATTACAATGAATTTTAAAAAGAAAGATAATATAGTTTTGGTATTAGGGAAAACAGAAGGTCATTTAGATCAAAGCATCTTTTCAAGGGATGTATTAGGAGAAAAAAAAGGACCACCACCAGAAATCAATCTATTTAATGAAAAAAATATAGGCCATACACTTTTAAATTTAATTACAGAAAAACTCGTAGAGTCCTCTCATGATGTTTCTCTAGGAGGTATTATTGTTGCCGTTTCTAAAATGTGTATTAAAGGAGAGATAGGAATTAAAATTAAAAAGGTAAAAAACTTAATTAATAAATTTGAATATTTTTTTGGGGAAGACCAAGGACGCTATATAATTGAAATAAATCAAGAAAATTTTAAAAAAGTTAAGGAAATATTAAATAAAAATTCAGTTCATTTTGATGAGCTTGGAATTACAACCGAAAAAGATATGATTATAGACGATAAGACTAAAGTTAGTATTGAAGAATTAAAAGATCAATATAATAATTGGTTAAAAAAGTATATGATTCAATAATGGCAATGAATTTAAAAGAAATTGAAAAATTAATAAAAGAAGCTCTTCCTGATGCTTCTGTAGAGATACAAGACCTAGCTGGTGACGGGAATCATTATTCAGCTACTGTTTCTTCTATTAAGTTTAACGGAAAAAGTAAAATTGATCAGCATAAAATGGTATATAACTCATTAAAAGGTAAAATGGGAAATGAGTTGCACGCATTAGCAATTAAAACAAAGGAAAAAAATGGAACAACAAACTAAAGATCTTATTAATAACGAAATAGAAAATAATGAAGTATGTCTATTTATGAAAGGAACTCCAGATGCTCCGCAATGCGGATTTTCGATGGCTGTTTCAAATATTCTAAAAATCTTAGATGTAAAATTTAAAGGAGTAAATGTTTTAGAAAATCAAAATCTAAGGCAAGGAATAAAAGAATTTAGTGATTGGCCTACTATTCCACAATTATATATAAAAAAAGAATTTATTGGTGGGTGTGATATAGTTAAAGAAATTTTTGAAAATGGAGAATTAATAAAGACTCTTGAAGATAAAAATATCTCCTATAAAAAAAAATAAATTATCTTGAATAATATTCAATTACAAGATTTGGTTCCATGACAATTGGATAAGGAACTTCTTCAAACTTGGGTATTCTTACAAATTTAACTTTTTTGTTTTTTTCATCTACTTGTAGATATTCAGGAGTTTCTCTTTCTTTGTTTGCTAAAGCTATATCAATAATTGCAAGTTTTTTCGATTTATCTACTATTTCAATAGAGTCTTCTTCTCTAACTTGATAACTTGAAATGTTTACTCTTTTTCCATTCACTCTTACGTGTCCATGATTAATTAATTGTCTTGAAGAAAATATCGTATTTGAAAGTTTTGCTCTATATACAACCGCATCCAACCTTCTTTCTAATAATCCAATTAGATTTTCTGCTGTATCTCCTTTTTTCATTATTGCTTTTTTGTACATATTTCTAAATTGTCTTTCATTCATATTTCCATAATATGATTTTAATTTTTGTTTTGCTTGTAATTGAATACCGTAATCTGATGGTTTTGCTGATTTTGTTTGTCCATGTTGTCCTGGTGGATAGGCTCTTGTATTAAAAGGACTTTTAGGTCTACCCCATAAATTTACACGTAGCCTTCTATCGACTTTGTGTTTAGAGTTTAATCTTTTTGTCATTTAGTAAAAGGGTTTATAAACTTAAGCATAATTTTGTCAATGAACGTTTTTTTTGGAAAGACCAGCAAATACACTTGATAAAATACGTATTTCCTTTTCAGATAATTCCATTTTATAAAAAATACTCCTTAAATTTTCCAGCATTATTGGTTTTTTTTCAATTGGTTTAAAAAAATTTCTATTTTCAAGATTGTTAATACATAAATTAACCATTCCTTGTAGATCTTTTTTATTTGCAAATTTTATTTTTTTTGATCTGGAGTACCTTGTTTTTTTTAGTTTGATAATACAGGAAACAACTTGAGCAATAATAATGATACTGTGCGATAGATTTATTGATTTAAATTTGGGATTTGTTGGTATTTGTAAAGTACAGTTAGCATAACTGATTTCATTGTTTGACAAACCTGAAGCTTCTGAACCAAAAATAAAACCTATTTTTTTGTTAAAATTTATTTTATTCAGATCATTCAGTGTAATGTGCTTTATATTTTTATTTCTAAATCTTGAAGTTGTGGCTATTAAATAATCAAATTTATTAACAGCTCTTTCTAAATTATTATAAACTTTTGTTTTTTTAATAATTTCCTTTGCACCAACAGATGTTGCTAATATTTTGTCATTAGGAAATACTGGCCTTGGATCAATAACAATTAGTTTTTTAAAATTAAAATTTTTTATTGCTCTTGCAGAAGATCCTATATTTTCTGATAGCTGCGGTTTATGAAGAATAAATGAAATATTAGAAAAAGACATTAATTACTTGCGGGAGCATTATCTTTAAATAGTTTATAGTCTAAACTATCAATAAGAGCTTTAAATGATGCATCTATAATGTTTTCCGAAACACCAATGGTAAACCAGTTTTTTCCCTTGGAATCTGTACTTTCAATTGAAACTCTAGTAACAGCTTCAGTTCCAGTATTTAATATCCTAACCTTATAATCTACTAATTTTAAATCTTTCAAATATTTAGAATATTTTGCAAGCTTATCTACATTATTTCTTATAGCATTATCTAATGCATGGACAGGTCCGTTACCTTTTCCTTCGCATAAAATTAATTTCTTGTCTACCTCCAATAAAGCTTTAGCTGAAGAAATTATATTTCCAGATTTATTTTTTTTGACTGTAACATCATATTCTTTAATGGAAATATATCTCGGTATCTCTCCTATTAATCTTCTCGCAAGAAGCTCAAATGAGGCATCTGCTCCGTCGTAACTATAACCAATAAATTCTCTATCTTTTACTTCATCAAGAAGTTTTTTTATTTTTGTATCCGACTCCTTGATATCAATTCCAATAGTTTTTAGTCTTGATATAATGTTTGATTTCCCAGCTTGATCAGAAACAACAATATTTCTAGAATTGCCAACTTCTTCAGGGTTTATATGCTCATAAGTTTTAGGATCCTTTTGAACTGCCGAAACATGAAGTCCTCCTTTATGAGAAAAAGCTGCAGCTCCAACGTATGGCAAATGTTTATTAGGTTTTCTATTTAGAATTTCATCTAATAATCTTGAACATTGCGTCAAATTTTTAATATTATTTTTATTAATATTAATTTCAAATTTACTAGAAAAATATTTTTTTAAATAAAAAGTTGGAATTAGCGACATCAAGTTTGCATTACCACATCTTTCACCAAGTCCATTTATAGTTCCTTGAACTTGTCTTACTCCACTCATTACAGCGGCCAAGCTATTTGCGACTGCATTACCTGTATCGTTATGTGCATGAATTCCTAAATTTTTTCCTGGTATTTCTTTTGTTACCTCTGAAACAATTTTTAATACCTCGTGAGGTAGAGTTCCCCCATTTGTATCACACAAAACAATCCACCTTGTCCCTTCTTTGTAGGCAGTTTTAATACATTCCAGTGCATATTTTGGATTGTTTTTATAACCATCAAAAAAATGTTCAGCATCAAACATAAATTCTTTCTTTTCTTTAATAAAATGTTTTGCACTTTCTCTAATATTTTCTAAATTTTCTTCATTAGATATGCCTAATGCTATATCAACATGAAAATCCCAGGATTTTCCAACAATGCATATAGCTGGAGCCTTGCTATTCAATAAAGCAGATAGACCAGGATCATTTTCTGCGCTTCGACCTGATCTTTTAGTCATGCCAAAAGCAGTTAATTTTGCATTTTTAGTTTTAATTTTTTTTTGAAAAAATTCAGTATCAGTTGGATTTGCTCCCGGCCAACCACCTTCAATATAATCGACTCCTAATTTATCTAGAGCCTCGGCAATTTTTATTTTATCATCAATTGAAAAATCTACACCTTGAGTTTGAGCCCCATCTCTTAATGTTGTGTCAAAAATATATAATTTTTCCTTACTCATTTTAACTTCCAAATAGTTTTACCATCTTTATCTTCTATTATTATACCTTTATCTAATAACTCATTTCTTATTTGATCTGCTAATTTATAATCTTTATTATCTCTAGCGATATTTCTTTCATTAATTTTAGCTAATATTTCTTTTTCAGGTAAATCTGATTTATTTTTTTTAGATTCTAGCCATTTTTCTTTTTTGTCAGTAAGCAATCCAACAAAATTACATGCTGATGTAAATAATTCTTTATCCGTCTCATTACCTTTTTGAGATTTCTCAAATAACTGATGTAAATTAGCTATATAACCAGGGGTATTTAGATCGTCATATAATGGACTTAAATATTCTTCTGGTATTAATACCTTTTTTTTTATTTCAACATAGCTTTCATACCACTTATTCAAAGTATTTTGACATTGATTAATTAATTTATCATTCCAGTCTAAAGGTTGTTTATAATGAGCGCTCATTAAAGCCAGTCTTAAAACTTGACCATCAATTTTTTTTTTAAAATCATTTATTTTTAGAATGTTTCCTTGTGATTTTGCCATCTTTTCATTTGACATTGTAATAAAACCATTGTGAACCCAATAATTGGCAAATGCTTGATTTTCATTTGCGGATCGCGATTGGGCAATTTCATTTTCATGATGGGGAAAAATTAAATCTCTTCCTCCGCCATGAATATCGAATTTATCTCCTAGATATTTTTTTGACATTACAGAGCATTCTAAATGCCATCCAGGTCTACCTTTTCCCCATGGAGAATCCCAAAAAGGTTCACTGTCTTTTGATGGCTTCCATAAAACAAAATCTTCAGGATTTTTTTTATTTTCTGATATCTCTACTCTAGATCCTGCAATTAATTCATCTAGTTTTTTATTCGATAATTTTCCATAATCTTTAAATTTTTTAACTTCAAAATAAACATGTTGATTACTAAAATATGCATAACCCGTTTTAATAAGTTTGCTAATCATATCTATCATTAAAGAAATATTTTCTGTAGCCTTTGGTTCAAACGTTGGTTCTTGACATTTTAAATATGAGCAATCTTCATGAAAATTTTTTGTAATTTTTTTTGTCAATTGATCTGTGGAAATATTTTTTTCAATAGATGATGATATTATTTTATCATCTATATCGGTGATGTTTCTTACGTAATTAACGTTTTTTTCTCCAAAATTGCATTTTAAAATTCTAAATAAAACATCAAAAATAACTAATGGTCTTGCATTTCCAATATGTGGATCGTCATAAACAGTTGGCCCACAAACATACATACCTATTTTATTTTTATTAATAGGTATGAATTTTTCTTTTTTGTTTCCTAAGCTGTTGGTTAAAAAAATATCTTTATTCATGTTTTTTTTGGGATTTTACATACTGGGATTGATTCCATTTTATGTAAATTCAATTTTCTTATTTCAAGATACCTTGATCTGTTGGATGAGTTAGGGTTTGTCATTGCTTCCTCTAGCTCTTTATATGTCATGCCTAATTGACCTTCATCAGTTCTTCCGTCTTCCCATAATCCGTCTGTTGGTTGCGCACTTATTATTTCATCTAAAATGCCTAATTCTTTTCCAAGTTCCCAAACTTCGGTTTTTGTACAATCTGCTATTGGTGAAATATCAACTCCACCGTCTCCGTATTTTGTGTAAAATCCTACACCAAAATCTTCTATTTTATTACCAGTGCCCACGACTATTCCTTTATTGGCAGCTGCAACTTGGTAGAGAGTTGTCATTCTTAATCTAGCTCTGGAATTAGCCATGCCATGTTCATTATCAAAACTTTGCAAAGAAGATTTAAAAGATTCAAAAACATGATCAAGTTCGATCGTATGTGATTCTACGTTTTTAAATTTTTGTTTTAACCAGTCTTTATGTTTTAGACTTAAATCATGTTGAGAAGGTTTTTGTTTAATTGGCATAGTTAATACTATGGTTTTTAAACCCGTCATCGCACAAAGAGTGCTTGTTACTGAAGAATCAATTCCTCCAGATATACCAATTATTAGCGATTGAGACTTTTTTTGCATTGAATTCACATAATTCAATATCCAATCTTTGATAAATATAATTTTTTTATTTACTTCCATAATTCAAATATACTTTATAGGATTTGTTTTATAAAGCTTAAGATACAGCTCTAATTCCACTTTTTGCATAAATGGAATTCTTTTTTATTTCATCAGAAATTAAAAACGCAAGTTCTAAAGCTTGGTTTGCATTTAATCTTGGATCACAATGAGTGCGATATCTACTTGAAAGATCTTTATCAGAAATTTTTTGTGTTCCACCTGTGCATTCTGTAACATTTTGTCCTGTCATTTCTATATGTAAGCCTCCAGCATAAGAACCTTCGCCTTGATGAACAGCAAAAACATTTTTAACTTCTTTTAAAACATTGTTAAAAGGTCTTGTTTTAAAGCCAGTTGTTGATTTAATAGTATTGCCGTGCATTGGGTCGCAAGACCAAATGACATTTAAGCCCTCTTTTTTAATTGCTCTAATTAATTTTGGTAAAAACTTTTCAACACTGTCATGGCCAAACCTAGAAATTAAAGTAATTTTACCTTTTTCATTGTCTGGATTTAATATATTACAAATCTTCACAATCTCATCAGGTTTCGACGTAGGTCCACATTTAATTCCTATTGGGTTTTTTATTCCTCTACAAAATTCAACATGCCCTCCATCTATTTGTCTGGTTCTGTCACCTATCCAAACAAAATGAGCAGAAGTGTCATGATATTCACCTGTAGTGGAATCTACTCTTGTCATACTTTCTTCAAAAGGTAATAAAAGGGCTTCATGAGAAGTCCAAAAATTCACTGTTTTAAGTCTTCTGTTAAAATCAGAATTTATTCCGCAAGCATCCATAAATGCTAATGCATCAGCAATTTTATCTTCTAGTTCTTTAAATTTTTTAGCTTGTGGACTTTTTTTTATATAACCTAAATTCCAAAGATGAACTTTTTTTAAGTCTGCAAATCCACCATGACAAAACGCTCTTATCAAATTTAAAGTTGAAGCAGCTTGAGAATATGCCTTAAATAATCTTTTGGGATCAGGTTTTCTAGCTTTTTCATTAAACTCTATACCATTAATATTATCACCTAGGTAGCTTGGTAATACTTTGTTGCCCTGTTTTTCAGTTGGTGCGCTTCTTGGTTTAGAAAATTGTCCTGCAATTCTTCCGAGTTTTACAACCGGTAAAGATGCCGAATATGTTAAAACCAAAGACATTTGTAAAATTACTTTAAAATAATCTCTTATATTGTCTGGATTAAATTCAGCAAAACTTTCTGCACAGTCGCCCCCTTGTAACAAAAAAGCCTTGCCATCAACAACGTCTGCAAGTTGTTGTTTTAAATGTCTAGTTTCTCCAGCAAAAACCAAGGGAGGAAAGTTTTTTATTTTATTAAGAACCATATTAAGTTCTTTTTCATCCTCATAAGTAGGAATGTGTTTTACTGGATAATTTCTCCAACTATTTAATTTCCATTTTTTCATATTCAACCTAAGAGTGTTCTAACAGAGTTTATTGATTATTCAACAGTGACCGATTTAGCCAAATTTCTTGGCTTATCTATGTCATATCCTTTTTTTAGAGCTGAATAATAAGCTAATTTTTGAAGTGGTATAGTGGTTAAAAAGGGAAACAAATCTTCTTCTGTATTTTCAATTTCAATTTTTTGCCAAATGTTTTCGGAATAAATTTCTTCATCACTTTTATTTGTTATTAGAAGAACTTTAGCTCCTCTTGCAATAACTTCTTGCATGTTTGATATAGTTTTTTTGTAATATTCATCTCGTGGTGCAATTACAACAACTGGCATTCCATCTTCAATTAGAGCAAGAGGCCCATGTTTCATTTCTCCAGCAGGATAACCTTCGGCATGAATGTAAGCTAACTCTTTTAGCTTAAGAGCCCCTTCTAATGCTATAGGAAAAGAAAATCCTCTTCCTAAAAACATAGAACCTTTTGCTTTTGCAAAAGAATTACAAATTGACTGAATCTGATTTTCTGTTGATAAAGATTTACTAACTAATTTTGGTAAATTAAGTAAATTATTTATTTTTAAAATATATTTTTTTTTATCTAAATCTTTTCTAAAGTATGCAATTTTTAAACACAAAATATAAAGTACCAACATTTGTCCTAAAAAAGCTTTAGTAGATGCTACACCTATTTCAGGCCCACAATGTATTGGAAGAACAAACTTGGAATCTCGTGCAATTGAACTTTCAATTATATTAACAATACTACATGTTTTCATTTTATGCTTATTACACAAGTCTAAAGCCGCATAAGTATCTGCAGTTTCTCCTGATTGTGATACAAAAATATAAAGACAATCTTTTTTGAATCTATTTTTTCTATATCTAAACTCTGAAGCTATATCTATTTCCACATCTAATGATGTTAATTGCTCAAACCAATATTTTGCAATCAAGCATGAATGGTAAGCTGTGCCACATCCAATTAATTTAATTGATGAAATTTCATTTTTTTTCCAGGGAAAATTTAGAATATTTATTTCTTTATTTATTTTATCTATATACTCATTTACACAATTTTTGATTGTTGTGGGCTGTTCTTCTATTTCTTTGGCCATAAAATGCTTATAATCACCTTTTTCATAATTTTGTTCATTTGAAGATAACTTTAAAACTTTTTTATTTATTTTTTTGCCTTTTGAATCGAAAAATTCAACTTCATCTTTTTTAACAATACAAAAATCACCATCATTAAGGTATGAAATTTTATTTGTCATAGATTTTAATGCATAAGAGTCTGAGCCCAGATAATTTTCGTTAGGACCATAACCAACTGCTAATGGAGAGCCTCTTCTTGCCCCAACTATTAAGTCTGGTTGATCTTTAAATATAATTCCTAGCGCAAAACTACCTTCAAGTTTTTTTAACATTTTAAGAATTGAGTCTTTTAAATTATTTTTTTTTAAATACTCTGTTACTAAATGAACAATAACTTCAGTATCAGTTTGTGATTTGAATTTATGACCTTTGCTGACTAAAAATTTTTTAAGAATTGTTGAGTTTTCAATTATTCCATTGTGAACAACTGAAACTGTTTCTGATGAATGTGGATGTGCATTTACTGTACTTGGAATACCATGTGTAGCCCATCTAACATGTCCTATACCAACATTACCGAGTAAATTAATTTTTGAGACATTTTTTTCTAGACCATCAACTCTACCTTCACATTTAATCTCATTAATAAAACCATCATTTAACGTTGCGATTCCAGCTGAGTCATAACCTCTATATTCTAATTTTTTTAAAGAGTTAATTATTGCTGACGAAACTTGTTTTGTACTAGTAATTCCAACTATTCCACACATTATTTTTTTCTTTTGTAATTTTTAATTTCTACTTGGTTAGATCTTGTTAAAGCTAAAGATTTTCTCTTTACGTTTTTAGTTATAACTGACCCCGCCCCAACTATACTTTTTTCATTAATTGTAACAGGTGCTATCAATGAAGTATTCGAACCAATAAAAACATTGTCTCTGATTTTAGTTTTATTTTTTTTGGCGCCATCGTAATTGCAAGTAATTGTTCCTGCTCCTATATTAACTTTTTTCCCTAAAGAAGTGTCTCCGACATATGAAAGATGATTTACTTTAGAATTTTTTCCAATTGTACTTTTTTTAACTTCTACGAAATTTCCTACTCTTGAACCTGATTTTAATTTTGATCCTGGTCTTAGTCTGGCGTAAGGACCCACTGAAACATTGTTTTCTATTTTTGTACCTTCAAGGTGTGAAAATGAATGAATTATTACATTGTTATTAATTTTTACTTTTTTTCCAATTACAACATAAGGTTCTATTGATACATTTTTTCCAATTTTTGTATCTGTTGAAAAAAAAACAGTATCAGGAGCAATCATTTTTACTCCCTTTTTTATAAATTTTTTTCTTAAGTTATCTTGTAAATTTATTTGTTTCATTTCTTAAAATTCCTTATAGTTTAGTAAAAATGTTCTTTAATTCACAAATTATTTCTTAATAATACTTTTTAAAATGACTCAAAAACTAACAATATTATTTGATCTTGACGGAACTTTGGCTGACACTGCTCCAGATCTGCTAACTGCGCATAATCATGTAATGAATAAATTTGGTTATAATTCAAAAAACATTGATGAGATAAGAAATTATGTTGGAAAAGGTGCTGCTGTTATGATTGGTAAGTCAATTTGGAATTCTGCAAGAAAAGAGTTGTCAAAAATAACTGATCAAAAAATTAAGGACCAAATGATAAAAGAGTTTCTTGATTTTTATGGAAAAAATATTGTTGTAGATAGTAAGCTTATAAATGGAGTTTATGAATTTTTAGAATGGTCAAAATCTAATAATATTTCTATGGGTGTATGTACAAATAAACAAGAACATTTAGCCATTGATTTTTTGAAAAAAATAAAAATCTATGATTTCTTTGAGTATGTGGCTGGAAGAAATACTTTTAATTATTGTAAACCAGATCCAAGACATTTAACCAACATGATAGAGGTAATGGGTGGAGATATAAAAAAAAGTATAATGATCGGGGATAGTGAAAACGATTCAGAAGCGGCAAAAGCTGCTGGGATTCCCATGATACTTTTAAAAAATGGATATACAGAAAAAAAAGTTGATGAAATTTATCACAACCATTTAATAAATGATTTTGTAGGTATCGAGAAGATAATATCATCATATTTGCATGATTGATTTAAATCTTTTTATTGCACTGGTAAGTTTCTACTTTGTTATGTATGTAACTCCTGGTCCCAATAATGCAATGGTTCTAACTTCAGGGATTAAATTTGGTTTTTTAAAAACAATTCCACACATGTCAGGCATTACAATTGGACATATTACACAGCTAATTTTGGTTTGTCTTGGACTGGGAAAAATTTTTCAAATATTTCCTGAAATTCAAAATATACTTAAAATAATTTGTGCAATTTATTTATTATATCTGGGTTATAAAATTATAGGGTCTTTTAGTAAAATTAAAGAGGATGACTCTAGACCTTTAAAATTTTATGAGGCTGCATTATTTCAAATTGTAAATCCAAAAGCCTGGACTATTTCTACAATGGCTGCTTCGAGCTTTCTACCAAAAGAAGGGAATTTGGTTGTTTCTATATTTTTTATATCAACAATTGCATTAGTAATATGTCCTTTATCAATATCACCTTGGGCAGCTTTTGGCTCAGCAATAAGAAATTTGGTAAAGAATAACAAAATAAAAGCTTTAATTGAGTATTTTTTAGCTTTTTTACTTTTAATTACTGCCATTTTGATTGTAATACAAAAATAAATTATTATTACTATAAACAAAATTTTAAGGAGCAGTTTTGATTTTACATAAAGTAAAAGTTTATCCGTCTAAAATAAATTTACCTAAAAAAAAACAACTTGCTTGGAAAATTGCGGAAATAGCGAGCGATAATGCAAAACTAAATAAAAAATCTATAGAAATGGTTATAAACAGAATCATAGATAATGCTTCAGTAGCAATTGCTTCTTTAAACAGAAAGCCTGTTATCACATCAAGAGAAATGGCCTTGTCACATCCTAGAAAAAATGGTGCAAATCTATTTGGTTTTAATTCAAAATTTAAATTTGATTGTGAATGGGCAGCATGGTCAAATGGAACAGCAGTAAGAGAGCTGGATTTTCATGATACTTTTTTAGCTGCTGATTATAGCCATCCAGGTGACAATATACCTCCAATTTTAGCAGTTGCTCAGCAAAATAAAAAAAGTGGTTTAGATTTATTAAAAGGAATAATTACTGCATATGAAGTTCAAGTAAACTTAGTTAAAGGAATTTCATTACACAAACATAAGGTTGACCATATAGCTCACCTTGGACCAAGTATTGCTGCTGGAATTGGATCAATGCTGAAATTAAATACTGAAACTATTTACCAAGCCATCCAGCAGGCATTGCATACCACTATATCCACTAGGCAATCTAGAAAAGGTGAAATTTCAAGTTGGAAAGCTTTCGCTCCTGCTCATGCAGGAAAATTAGCTATTGAAGCTATTGACAGAGCTATGAGGGGCGAAGGTGCGCCGAGTCCTATATACGAGGGTGAAGATAGTGTAATTGCACAAATTCTTGATGGTAAAAAAGCTTTATACAAAGTTCCTTTACCAAAAATAAAAGAAGAAAAAAAAGCTATACTAGAAACTTATACGAAAGAATACTCAGCTGAATATCAAGCTCAAGCTTTGATAGATATTGCAAAAAAATTAAATAAAAAAATTAAAAATTTAAATCAAATTAAAAAAATAGATATTTATACAAGTCATCATACTCATAATGTAATTGGAACAGGAGCTAATGATCCACAAAAGATGGATCCAAATGCAAGTAGAGAAACTTTAGACCATTCAATAATGTATATTTTTGCAGTAGCTCTGGAAGATGGAAATTGGCATCATGTAAAATCTTATACTAAATCAAGAGCAAATAAAAAAAGTACTATTAAAATTTGGCATTCTATAAGAACACATGAAGATAAAAAATGGACTAAAAAATATCATGATCCAAATCCAAGAAATAAGTCATTTGGAGCAAAAGTAATAGTGACTTTAAAAAATAAAAAAAAAATTATTGAAAGCTTAGATAAAGCTGATGCCCACCCCTTTGGATCAAGACCTTTTAAAAGAGACAATTATATAAATAAATTTCTAGTATTAACAAAAGGTTATATTTCAAAAAAAGAAAGTAATAGATTTTTAAATGATGTTCAAAAATTAAAGAAACTTAAATCAGGTCAACTATATAAGTTGAACATAGAAGTAAAGAGATCTAATTTAAAAAGAAATAAGAAAAAAGGAATATTTTAATGCATTTTGTTAAGAAAAAAACTAAGGACAAAAGAATAGATTTTGTAAAAAAATTAAAAAAAAACAAAATATTAAGAGTCCCTGGAGCATACAATCCCTTGACAGCAAAACTTATTGAAGAAATTGGATACGATGGAATATATGTATCGGGCGGAGTAATGTCTAATGACCTAGGTTATCCTGATATAGGTTTAACTTCATTAAAAGATGTAAGTAATAGATCAAAACAAATTGCTAGAGTTACAAATCTTCCAACAATTGTTGATATTGATACTGGTTTTAAATCTTGTAAAAAAACAATAAAAACTTTTGAAAAAGCCGGCGTAGCAGCAGTCCATATTGAAGATCAAATAAGTCAAAAAAGATGTGGTCACCTAGATAATAAAGAACTCATAACAACAAAGAAAATGATAAAAAAAATAAAAGAGTGCGTGAAAGCACGGAAAGATAAAAATTTTAAAATTATAGCAAGATCAGATGCTAGAAATGTTGAAGGTTTAGAAAGAATGATAGACAGATGTAAAGCTTACATTGATGCTGGAGCTGAAATTATTTTTCCTGAAGCTCTAAAAGATGAAAAAGAATTTGAAATAGTGCGAAAGAAACTTAAATCATATCTTTTAGCTAACATGACTGAATTTGGCAAATCAAAGCTTTTGAGTTTTAAGAAACTTGAAAATCTTGGTTATAATATTGTTATATATCCTGTTACAACTCAAAGATTGGCTATGAAAAATGTAGAAGATGGATTGCGCGCTATTTTTCACGATGGACATCAAAACAATATTATTGATAAAATGCAAACCAGAAAAAGATTGTATGATCTAGTTGAGTATGAAAAATATAATTCTCTAGATGAAAAAATATACAATTTTAGTACCGACGGACATGATTAATGAGTGATGAAATAAAAAAAGGTTTATTGGGAATAGTTGTAGACGAAACAACAATATCACAGGTAATGCCGGATATTAATTCACTGACTTACAGAGGTTATGCAGTACAAGATCTTTGTGAAAACTGTGATTTTGAAGAAGTAGCATATTTGGTATTAAATGGAGATTTACCAAACAAAAAAGAGTTAAAAAAATTTAAAAAAGAATTAGAAGAAAATAGAAATATAACAATAAATTTAAGAGAAATTGTTAAACACATGCCAAAAAAAGCACATCCTATGGATGTGTCTAGAACTATAGTTAGTGTATTGGGACTAGAAGATAAAGAAACAAATAATAATTCTCCTAAGGCAAACATGAAGAAGGCAATAAGAATATTTGCAAAAACACCAACTGCGATAGCGGCTTTTTTTAGAGCAAGAAAGGGTGAAAAAGTTATACCTCCAAAAAAAGGTTTAACATTTGCTGAAAACTTTTTTTATATGTGTTTTGGAAAAGTTCCAAACAAAGATATAGTAAAAGCTTTTGATGTTTCATTAATTCTTTACGCAGAACATAGTTTTAACGTATCAACATTTACTGCTAGAACAATTACAAGTAGTTTATCTGATATTCATGGCGCAATTACAGGTGCAATAGCTAGTCTAAAAGGACCATTGCATGGCGGAGCTAATGAAGAGGTAATGCACATGATGAATAAAATTAAAAATCCTGAAAATGCTTTAAAATGGATAAATAATGCCTTGAATAAAAAAGAAGTAGTTATGGGTTTTGGTCACAGAGTTTATAAAAAAGGAGATTCAAGAGTTCCTACAATGGAAAAGTATTTTAAAAAAGTTGCCAAAATAAAAAAAGATAAAAAATTTCATAAAATTTATGACTTAGTTAAAAATGTAATGATTGAACGAAAAAATATTCATCCCAATGTTGATTATCCAACTGGGCCGACTTACCATTTGATGGGTTTTGATACAGATTTTTTTACACCGATTTTTGTAATTTCAAGAATAACTGGATGGTCAGCTCATATAATGGAACAACATGCTGCAAATAAATTAATTAGGCCACTTTCCAAATATAGTGGAGAAAAGCATAGAAGAGTTATGCTTCTCAATCAAAGATAATATTAAAATATTAACTAAAGGCTTCGGTCCAAGTACCTTGTGTTGATGCTTTTGAATATTCTGTGGCACGTCCTTCGAAAAAATTCATGTGTTCTACAGCATTAAGCATAGTATCTAACCAACCTAAAGGATTTTTATCTACTTCGTAAATTGGTTCCAAACCTAATTGTACCAATCTTCTATTTCCAATGAATCTAATATAGTCTTTAACTTCTTGAGCAGTTAGTCCTTCCATTGGCCCCATTTCAAAAGCTAAATCAATAAAAGAATCTTCATGTTCAACTATAGTTCTACACGCTTCGTAAATTTCTTTTTTTAGTTTCGGTGTCCAGATCTCAGGATTTTCATGTATAAATTCTTTAAATAATCTAATCATAGAATTGCAATGTAAAGTTTCGTCTCTTACAGACCAAGTAACTATCTGCCCCATTCCTTTCATTTTATTGTGTCTTGGAAAGTTAAGCAGAATTGCAAAGCTTGCAAATAATTGAAGTCCTTCTGTAAAAGCACTAAACACAGCTACTGTCTTTGCAATATCTTCTTTTGAGTTCACATTAAAGCCTTGCATATAATCATATTTGTCTTTCATTTCTTTATATTTCATAAAAGCAGAATATTCAGACTCTGGCATACCAATTGTATCTAATAAATGTGAGTAAGCTGCAATATGAACTGTTTCCATAGACGCAAAAGCTGTCATCATCATTAAAACTTCTGTTGGTTTAAATACAGTTGTATAGTGTCTCAGATAGCAATTATTTACTTCTACATCTGCTTGAGTAAAAAATCTAAAAATTTGTGTTAATAAGTTTTTTTCTGATTGAGATAAGTTTTTTTGCCAGTCTCTAACATCATCTCCTAAAGGAACTTCTTCTGGAAGCCAGTGAATTCTTTGTTGGGTTAACCAAGCGTCATAACACCAAGGATATCTAAAAGGTTTGTAAACAGGATTTTCTAATAACAGGCCTTTTTTTTTGGGTTTAATTATTTCAGAATTTTTTTTTTCAACTACTGGCATGATAAACATTCCTCATATTCAGTTTCCTTTTGACTTTCTTGTTGTTTTGACTTGTAAACATTTGCAGTAATGTCTGTTGATCTCGCATCATTAACATTCTCTGCTCGTTGAATTGATTTAGATCTGCAGTAATAAAGGCTCTTAAGTCCTTTTTTCCATGCTTGAAAATGTATCTGATGTAGCTCTTTTTTATGCACATCTGCAGGTAAAAATATATTTATTGATTGCGCTTGAGATATATGAGGAGTTCTATCAGCTCCCAATTCAATAATCCATTTTTGGTCTAATTCAAAGGCTGTTTTGAATACATCTTTTTCTTCTTTTGTTAAAAAGTCTAAATGCGAAACTGATCCTTGGTTTGTTGTTATACTAGACCATACTTCATCATTATCTTTATTATGTTTTGCTAATAATTTTTTGAGATATTTATTTCTTACATTAAATGAGCCTGACAACGTTTTATGTGTATAACTATTAGCAGCTATAGGTTCAACTCCTGGTGAAGTGCCACCACAAATAATAGAAATTGAAGCTGTAGGAGCTATCGCAGTTTTATTAGAAAATCTTTCTTTTAAACCATAGTCAGCCGCATCAGGACAAGGGCCTCTTTCTTCTGCAAGATCTTTTGAAGATTGATCTACTTTCTTTTGTATATTATCAAATATTTTTTTATTCCAAGCTTTACTCATTACTGACTCTAAAGGTATCATTTTTTTTTGAAAGTATGAATGTAGACCCATAACACCAAGTCCAACACTTCTTTCCCTTAAAGCTGAATATTTTGCATCACTAAATTCATCTGGTGCTTTTTCTATAAAATCTGTAAGAACATTATCTAAAAATTTCATCACATCATTAATAAAATTTTCATCATCTTTCCATTCATCATATTTTTCTATATTTAAAGATGACAGGCAGCATACAGCTGTTCTATCTTTTCCTTCTCTGTCTATTCCTGTTGGCAAAGTAATTTCACTGCACAAGTTTGATGTTTTAACCGTTAAACCTGCTAACTTATGATGTTGAGGTATTTGTCTATTAACTGTATCTATAAAAATAATGTATGGCTCTCCAGTTTCAATTCTTGCAGTTAATAATCTTATCCATAAATTTCTTGCTGATACCGTAGATTGTGCTATGCCATTTCTTGGGCTTTTAAGTGCCCATTGTTCGTCCGTCTCAACTGCTCTCATGAAAGCATCTGAAACTAAAACTCCATGATGAAGGTTCAACGCTTTTCTATTTGGATCTCCTCCTGTAGGTCTTCTCATTTCAATAAATTCTTCAATTTCCGGATGGTCAATAGGTAAATAACATGCTGCCGATCCTCTTCTTAAAGAACCTTGGCTAATCGCCATGGTTAAAGAGTCCATAACTTTAATAAAAGGAATTATTCCAGAAGTTTTTCCAACTCTTCCAATTTTTTCTCCTATTGATCTAAGGTTACCCCAATAACTTCCGATACCTCCACCTCTAGCAGCAAGCCAAACATTCTCACTCCAAAGATCTAAAATTCCATCTAAGCTGTCCCCTGCTTCATTTAAAAAACATGAAATAGGAAGACCTCTGTTAGTTCCGCCGTTTGACAAGACTGGTGTGGCCGGCATAAACCACAAATTGCTTATATAGTTATAAAGTCTTTGTGCATGTAAATTGTCGTCCGCATAATGACTAGCAACTCTTGCAAACAAATCTTGAAAGGTCTCATTTTCTCCAACATACCTATCGCTTAAAGTTGCTTTTCCAAAATCAGTCAAATTGGAGTCTCTTCCTCTATCAATTTTGATAGTTATACCTTTTGAATTTTGAAATAGTTCTGTGTTATTGTTTAATGAAAATAAATCAGGTCTCTTTTCTGTGACGTTATCATTAGTTGTTGTTGGTGAAAATTCAGAGACAGCTTTCTTTATTGCTTGAGATAGAACTTTATTCATTAACTCCCTTTTTTAAGGCTTTTTGTAAAACAACTAGATGTTGTATGTAGATTTCTTTATTATACTATATAAATTTGAAATCAATAGAACATTTATAGAACATAAAAAATAAATATCAATAAAAAAATTAAAAAAATATACATATATTGTGATGGAAAATTCCACAAAAATTGATCCACTTGGATTTAGAGAATACGACGCCCGATGGTTGTATCCAGAAAGCATTAATTCTGAAGGAATTAAATTAGTTGGTCAAGGTTTTGGTACACAAATAATTAAAAAAATAAAAAAACCACGTGTAGCAGTTGGACACGATTACAGATCCTACAGTGAAGAAGTAAAAAAAAGTTTTATAGAAGGTCTTATTTCAACAGGATGTAATGTTGAAGATGTAGGATTATGTTTATCGCCAACAATATATTTTTCTCAATTTGATTTAAATGTAGACGCCGTGGCTATGATAACAGCAAGTCATAATGAAAATGGATGGACAGGAATAAAGATGGGAATCGAAAAAGGTTTAACTCACTGTTATGACGAAATGAAAGAACTTAAAGATATAGTAATTAATGAAAAATTTTCAAATGGAAAAGGAAGTTACAAAAAAATAGAAAATTATAAAAATAGATATATAGATTATTTATCAAAAAATAAAATTAATAAAAAAATTAAAGCTGTTGTAGCTTGCGGAAATGGCACTGCTGGAATTTTTGCACCAATAATACTTAGAAATATAGGATGTGAAGTTATTGAATTAGATTGTAATTTAGATTTTACCTTTCCTAAATATAATCCAAATCCAGAAGATATTAAAATGCTTCATGAAATTGCAAAATGTGTAAAAGAAAATGATGCGGATATAGGTTTTGGTTTTGATGGAGATGGTGATCGTGTAGGTGTTATTGATAATAATGGCAATGAAATATTTGCAGATAAAATTGGTTTATTGATTGCAAGAAATATTTCTGAAAAACATCCTAGTTCTAAATTTATTGTAGACGTAAAATCAACAGGTTTATTTGAAAAAGATGAAATATTAAATAAAAATAATTGCAAAACTATTTACTGGAAGACGGGCCACTCATATATAAAAAGGAAAGTTAATGAAGAAAATGCTATAGCAGGTTTTGAAAAAAGTGGACACTTCTTTTTTAATAAACCTTTGGGCTATGGTTTTGATGATGGAATAAATTCAGCTATTCAAGTGTGTAATTTATTAAGTAATCAAAACAAAAAAATGAATGAACTTATTAAAAGTTTACCAGAAACTTTCCAAAGCCCTACAATGGGTCCTTATTGTAAAGATGAAGAAAAATATAATGTGATTGAACAAATAATTAATAAAATTAATGAACTTAAAAATAATAAAACAAAAATTGATGGTTTATATATCAATAAAATTTTAACAGTTAATGGTATTAGATTTTCTCTTGAAGACGGTTCTTGGGGTTTAATAAGAGCTTCTTCAAACAAACCTTCGTTAGTAGTTGTTACTGAAAGCCCAACTTCAGACAATAGAAAAAAAGAAATATTTTATTTTATAGATAAATTGTTGAGAGAAACTGGAAAAATTGGCGAATACGATCAAAAAATAGTTTAGGTATTAAGATATCTATACAAAAATACTGTTCCTACAACATATAAAAAAATTCCAAAAAACTTTTGAACCTTATCTTTGTCTATTTTATGAACTGTGCTAGCCCCTACTCTGGCCATAAACATAGTTATAGGTATGAATATTAAGAAAGCAGGTATATTTATAAAGCCAATGCTTAATGGTAAATCACTCTTTAAAAATGACCCTGTGATTAAAAAGCCTATGGCACCAAATAAAGCTATAATGAAGCCTATGGCTGCAGCGCTTCCAATTGCTTTTTTTATTGGATAGCCAAAATATCTTAAAATAGGAACATTCATAATAGCACCTGCTATTCCCATGGGAGCTGAAATAAAGCCTGAAATAAAGCCAAAAATTATTCTTGGAGTTAAATTAAAATTTTTTCTTATTTTGTTGGTTTTATCTTTAAGATTTAAAAGATAAGACCCCAATAAATAAACTATTACCGTAAAAAATAATAGAAGAGACTTAGTTTTCAAAAATGCAGCAAATATAGTTCCTGACAAAACTCCAATAATAACAAAAATTCCATATTTTTTTACAATATTTATATCTACTGCTTTATGTTTTCTATGAGTTAAGACAGATATAGCTGATGTAGGTATAATAACGGAAAAGGATGTTCCTACAGCTAGGTGCATTAAATAATCTGGATTTATATTTAGGTTATGAAAAATAAAAAATAAAAAAGGTACAGTAATAAGACCGCCCCCTATACCAAATAAACCTGCAAAAAAACCTACTGGAAAAGCCGTAATCAGCATTAATAATATTAAGAATGAATATTCGTTTGAAAAAATAGAATAAATCAATTTAACCTACTGAATGAGCTTGCGGTGCAAGTCTTACTTTATCCATAATATGATCAATTTTCTTTATATCTGCATCTCTAACACACATATTTTCACTCAAATATCTTTTCCAAAAACTTGAACCAACCTGTCCATGAAACAGTCCAAGAGTATGTCTCATTATTTGATTAATTCTTGTTCCTTTTTTTATTTCTGTTTTTACATAAGGTATTAATTTTTCAATTATACTTTCTCTAGAAAGAATATTATCATTTTTAAAAATTTCTTTTTCAATCTCAGCTAACATGTAAGGAGAATGGTAGGCGAATCTTCCAATCATAACTCCATCTACTTTTTTTAAATGACTTTTTATTTGTTCAGTTGAAGTAATACCCCCGTTAATAATTATTTCTAGATCTTTAAAATCTTTTTTTAAATTGTATACCATTTCATATTTAAGAGGTGGAATATTCAAATTTTGTTTAGGAGTGAATTTTCCTAACATAGCTTTTCTTGAATGAATAATAAAAGTTTTTACTCCAGTAGACTTTAAAATTTTAATAAAATTATATAAACTTTCATAATCTTCTACATTGTCATATCCAATTCTTGTTTTAACTGTAACAGGTATTTTTATCTGTGATTGCATTGCGCTTAAACAATCGGCAACAAGGTCGGGCTCTTTCATTAAGCATGCTCCAAATTTATTTTTTTCAACTTTTCTGCTTGGGCAACCTAAATTTAAATTAATCTCATCATAACCAAATTCTTCACCAATTTTAGAAGCTTGGGCCAATAATTTTGGTGAGGATCCGCCTAATTGAAGAGCAACAGGCTTTTCTTCTGTGTTGAAAGATAATAATTTTTTTTTATCACCTCTATCAATTGCTTCTGAGACAATCATTTCAGTATAAAGAAGGACATTTTTGCTGATTAATCTTAAAAAATATCTTTCATGTTTGTCCGTGCAATCCATCATTGGTGCAACCGATACTTTTCTGTTCATACTTTAAGACTATTATCTTATTTTATTAGGAATTTGAAGTTTCTGTCTCTTCGTTTTCAGATAATTTTGTTTCTTCTTCCTTTATATCTTCAATAGAAACGTCGTTATTTTCACCATCAGTAGTGTTTTCGGTTTCTGTTTCTGGGGGAGTTGGTTGGTTTGGATTTGTATTTTCTAATTCAGCTAAATCCTCTTTAGAAACTTGAATTTTTTCTGGAATTTTTCTTGCTCTTTTTGAAGGCAAAATTGGCACACCACTCTTTGAAATTTCTCCTTTGTAAAGTTTCTCAAAATCATCTCCAACTTCTTCTTCATCGTCTACCACATCGTCAATTTGTTCTACGTGCTTTCTCAGTTTATAAATTGCGCTTTCTGTTAAGTCTTGAACTTTGATATTTTCTATTGCAATCTCTCTGAGTGCAATAACAGTATTCTTATCATTATCTCTTTCGATCGTAGTTTCTAATCCTGAATTTAATTGAGCTGCTCTTTCTTTTGCAACTAAAACAAGCTCATAAGGACTGTCAACTTTATCAATACAATCTTCAACTGTTACTCTTGCCATGCGAGCTATTTATACTTCGATTTTAATAAAATCAAGGAATTTCTATATTTTTGTTGGTTTTAGGTTTTTTCTGATAACGAAAAGAAAAACTAACGAAACAGAAATATAAGCTGTTGAAACTATAGCTATTTCTTCTATGGAAAAACCAAAATCAATAAGGAAACCAAACAAAGCTGTTCCAAAAGCTGTCGCAAATACCATTAGAGCAGTTGTTAAAGCCTTAATTGATCCAATATGCTTTACTCCATATATTTCAGCCCAAATTGAAGATCCTAAAATATTTGCAAAACCGTTAGAAATACCAATAAAACCTAAAAATACAAATGAAGATAAAGGGTTGTTAAAATAAATTAAAATTAAAGCTGCAAATAGTAATGGAATATTCATATAAATTATTAATTTTCTACTAGTAAATTTATCTATTAAAAAACCAGAAAAAAATAATGTAATTAATGATAACACTGAATAAGACATAAAGGATTGAGCAATAATATAAGGACCCCAATTTTTTGATGAAAGTATAAATGATTGATAAACAAATACACCTGTAGCAATCCAAGGCATAGCCAACATATTTGCGCATAAAATATAAAATCTATAATCTTTAATTACTTCTATTCTTTTCCATTGCTTAATATTTTTTTCATCAATTTTTTTTTCATTATTCTCTTCTCTTGAATCTAATCTAAGATTTTTTACTAAAATAAGTGATGAAGCAGGTAAAAATATTATTACTATAATTGAGATGGCGATCCATATATTTCTCCAGTCTGTTATGGATAAAAGATAAATCATTAAAACTGGCAAAATAAATTCTGCTGCAGACAAACCAAACCAACCAGCGCTAAGTGCCTTACCTCTGGATTTAGTAAAATATCTTGAAATAGTAGTTGTGGCTGTATGAGACATCATTCCCTGCCCTGAAAATCTCATCAAAAGAATCGCAATAAAAAGTATTGGTATAGATGAAATTTTTGAAAAGAAAAAACTTGAAAATGAAAGAATTAAAATAACAAAAAAGGAAAAATTTAATGCACTGACATCATCAATTTTTTTTCCAGCCCAAATTATAATTAAACTGCTTAATAAAGTCGCTGATGCATAAATTGAACCAAATTGTCCGTGGCTAATTAAAAGCTCATCTCGGATACTATCGTTAAAAATTCCTAAAAAAAAACTCTGTCCAAAACTTGAAAAAAATGTAAATATAAAACCAAATATAATTACTTTTAAACTTAAATTTTTAAACATGTATATTTATGACTTGTAATGTTGCTTTCATTGGTCTTGGTGTAATGGGCTATCCAATGGCTGGATATATATCAAAAGCAGGACACAATGTAACTGTTTTTAATAGAACTGGCTCCAAAGCAGATAAATGGATTGCTCAATATAAAGGTACAAAAGCTGATACCCCTGCAAAAGCTGCTGAAAATGCAGATTATATTTTAACATGCGTTGGAAATGATAATGATTTGAGAGAAGTAACTTTTGGTGAAAAAGGAATTTTTAAAACTATTAACGAAGGTGCTGTATATATAGACAACACTACAGCATCAGCAACTATTGCAAGAGAAATATATAATTACGCAAAAAAAAATAAATTTGGTTTTTTAGATGCTCCAGTTTCGGGAGGCCAAGCAGGTGCGGAAAATGGTGCATTAACTGTAATGATTGGTGGTGACCAAGAAGATTATAATAAAGCTAATCATATAATTGACTGTTACAGTAAAAAAATGAAGCTTTTAGGTAAAGCTGGAAGTGGACAACTGGCTAAAATGGTTAATCAAATATGCATCGGAGGTCTTGTTCAGGCTTTATCTGAAGCTATTAATTTTGGAATGAATGCAGGCCTTAAAATGGAAGATGTAATTGAAGTTATATCAAAAGGTGCTGCACAGTCATGGCAGATGGAAAATAGATATAAAACTATGATTGATGATCAATTTGAGTTTGGTTTTGCTGTTGACTGGATGAGAAAAGATTTAAAAATTGCAATTGAAGAAGCTAAAAAAAATAATTCACCATTACCGATAACTGAAGTAATTGATAAATATTATGCCGAGGTTCAAGATATGGGTGGAAATAGATGGGATACTTCTAGTTTAATTAGGAGATTTAGAAAGTAATATTGTATGCAACCAGCATACTACGAAGATTTCAAAGAAATCAAAAAAAAAATTTGGTCAATGCTTGATGATGGAGTGACCAATAGAAATTCTCAATTTAGAATTCCTGTATTTGTTTGTGGAGATCAATCTGACTTTGATGGAAGAATTGTAGTTCTTAGAAAATCTGATCAAACAAATAACCTGCTTCAATTTCATAGTGATATTAGATCAGATAAAATTCCTAAACTAAAAAATAATAGAAATGCTTCTATGCTTTTTTATGATAAGGAAGAAAAAATCCAAGTAAGATTAAAAGTAGAATGTAATATTAATCATGACAATGAAATAACTAAACAGTCTTGGTCAAAAACAGGTCATATAAGTCGAAAATGTTATCTTGTTGATAATGGACCGGGAACAGAGTCGCCTACTCCAACTTCAGGATTAAAACCTGAATTAGATAATTTTGAATTCACTATGGAGCAAAGTGAAGAAGGTTATAAAAACTTTACAGTTATTCAGTGTAAAATTAAAAGCATGGAATGGCTTTATTTAGCTGCAAAAGGACATCGTAGAGCTAGATTTGAAATAGATAATAATAAAGAATATTGGTTAGTTCCTTAAATATGATTAAATTTATTTTTTATTTATCCCTAATAATTTTTGGATTGTTTTTTATGAGATTTGGAATAATCCAAATAAGACAATACAAACAAGGTAAAACTAAAATTAAAAAGAAATTTCTTGAACAAATTGCTTTTGGAATTTTTTTTATAATAATTTTAGGATTAATTATTTATTCAATTGATGACTTACTTTTTAGTTAATAATTTATATACAAAGGCATAAATAACTATATTTATTACTATTAAAGCTACTCCAAGATATATTTGTAAATCTTTAGTAAGATTCATTGGATAAACAATCGGTACTAGATAATTTTGAATAAAGCCTTCAGAATAAGTTATTAAATTGGCTTTATTTAAAAACCAGTTTTCAAGATAAGTAAGAGGACATATGGAATTAGTTAATGTGATATAGGATCCCCAAATAAAAGCAGGTATATGTATAAAAATAATCTTAGGAGAAGCAAAAAATAATAATGCGCCGAATATAACGAATAGAATAAATATAAAATGAACAAACAAAATTAAATTTGCAGCTATTTCATACATTTTTTTATTTTAATCTTTATTTAATATATCGCTTTTAAACTTTGAGTATAAGATTTTAGAGTAGTTGTTCATACTTTCCATATTTAATTGAGCTTCTTTATCAAATTTTTCAAGAGCTCCTTCTCCAAGTTGTTTTTCTAAAGCAGATTTATATTCGGGAACACATCCCCAATCATTAACGGTGGTATTTTTTATTTCGATATGAAATTGAATTCCATATGCGTGATTTTGATACTTAAAAATTTGATATTTTGTCTCTGGAGAAGATGCTAACAAAATTACATCTTTATTATTTTCTAAACCTTGAACTTCATAAGAATGCCATTGCAAAGATGTAATTTTATCTGGAAACTTTGAAAATAAAGGATCTTTTGATTTATTTTCTGAAAAATTTACATTAAGCATTCCTATTTCAGGATTGTTTGACTTAACTACTTTTCCTCCTATTGCCTCCCCTAATAATTGGCATCCTAAACAAAAACCTAAATAAGGTTTTTTTAAATCTACAACAAATTCTTTAATTTTTTTTTTTTCTTCAATTAACCATGGATAGTCTTTTTCCATCCAGGTGTCCATTGGACCTCCCATACAAAACATTGCATCAAATTTTGATAAATCATCAGGAATTTTCTGACCTTCATCTAATTCGATAGTTTTTAGCTGAACTCCATCAGCTATCATAAGATCTTTGATATATCCCGGGTCTTCAATATTTATATGTTGAAGAACAATTGCTTCCATAATTTATTTTATAGTTTTTGAGTACCTTTTCCAGTTATCTTGATAATGTTTGGTGTTTTCAAATATAGATTTTTTTTCTTGTTCAGTGACTTCTCTAATAACTTTTCCGGGAGAGCCAATTACTAATGAGTTGTCTGGTATTTCCTTATTTTCAGTAATCAAAGCTTTTGCACCTATAATACAATTCTTACCTATTTTAGCATTGTTTAATATTACTGCACCGATTCCAATTAAACTGTTGTCACCAATTGTACACCCATGAAGCATAACCATATGTCCAATGGTTACATTTTTTCCGACCTTTAAAGGGTAGCCCGGATCTGTATGTAAAACACTTCCATCTTGAACGTTAGATCCTTCACCTATATGAATATTTTCTATATCTCCTCTTAAAGTTGCATTAAACCAAATACTTGTATTTTTTTCTAAGGTAACATCTCCAATAATAACAGCATTCGGAGCAACCCAATTTTCGCCTGAATTTTTTGGTTTTTTATTTTCCAAATCGTAAAACATACTTTATATAATAGTTTACATGGCTCTTACAAAAACTCCAATATGTGATTTTGGAAAAAAAGCTGAAAATTTTGAATTAAATTCTACTGCCAATAAAATTATTTCTCTTGATGGTATTAAAGGTGAAAATGGTACTTTAATAATGTTTATTTGTAATCATTGTCCTTATGTTAAAGCTGTAATTAAGGAAATAGTTGAAGATTGTAAAAAATTGGAAACAAATGGAATTAAATCAGTAGCAATTTGTTCTAATGATGTAAAAAATTACCCTGAAGACTCATTTGATAATATGATTAAATTTTCAAAAAATCATAATTTTAACTTCCCTTATCTTTTCGATGAAACACAAGAAATTGCAAAAAACTATGGTGCTGTATGTACTCCTGATTTTTTTGGTTACAATAAAAACTTAGAACTACAATACAGAGGAAGAATAAGAGAATTAAAAGATTTAAAGCCAGTTGGAAGTGGTGATAGTGATTTATATAAAGCAATGAAACAAATTTCTCAAACTGGCAAAGGCCCAGAAGATCAAATCCCAAGTATGGGTTGTAATATCAAGTGGATAAATAGTTAATGTATTTAATTGTTACTAGATCTTTTCCCCCAGAAGTCGGCGGTATGCAAAATTTAATGTGGGGTCTTACCAACTCTATATCCAAGTATAATTTAACAAAGGTGTTTGCTGATCATCAGGAAAATCATAATAACATTGATGATTCTGTTTCTTTTTCAATTGAAAGAGTTGGCGGTACAAAACTATTAAGAAAATATAGAAAAGCTTATTTAGTAAATAATTTTATTAAAAAAAATAAACAAATCGATACTATAATTGGGGATCATTGGAAAAGTTTAGAATTAATTAAATCAAATAAAAGAAAGATTTGTTTAATTCACTCAAAAGAAATTAATCATAGCAAAGGAGGTCTTGTAAATAGAAGGTTATTAAAAGTTCTAAATAATGTCGATTATATAGTTTCAAATTCTGAATATACAAAAAATCTAGCTATTGAAAATGGAGTAAACGCTGAAAAGATTGTTGTTATAAATCCTGGAGTTTATCCAGCTAAACCAATTAGTAATAAAATTTTGGAAGAAGCAGATAAGCTCCTTGAAGGTAAAGACCCTAGGCTAATCACTGTTTCAAGGTTTGATAAAAGAAAAAATCATGAAAAAATCATTATGGCCTTAAGAAATTTAAAACAACTATACCCTAACATTGTTTATTCGTGCATTGGATATGGCGAAGAAGAAGAAAATATAAAAAAATTAGTAAAAGAATTATATTTAGAAAAGCAAGTTTTGTTTTTTAAGGATGTGTCAGAAGATTTAAAAAATGCTTTAGTAGCTAAATCAAATTTATTTGTTATGCCATCTGTGGTTTATAAAAAATCCGTTGAAGGTTTTGGTATTGCTTATGTGGAGGCTGCTCAATATGGAGTTCCTTCTATTGGTGGAAAAGATGGTGGTGCTTCAGATGCTATTGTAGATAATGAGACTGGTATTATTTGTGATGGAAATAGTCTTGAAGAAGTATATTCAAGCATAGACTCAATTTTAAAAGATAATGCATATAAAAAATTTGGTGTAAAAGCTAAAGAGTATGCAAAAAAATTTGAGTGGGATAATACAATAAAAGAATATTTAAAAATTTTATCTTAATTAAATTTTTCCACTCTCTACTTTTTAAAACTTTTATAAGCTTGCCAACTTATTATTATTATTGTGAATGCTAGTATAATTGCAGTTAATGGTCTATCCCATAAAAAGTTAAATGAACCATCGCTTATAAGCAATGATCTTCTTAAATTTTCTTCCATTAAACCTCCAAGCACAAATGCAAGTATCAGTGGTGGCATAGGAAAATTATAAAGTCTTAAAAAGGTTGCAACAACAGCTATTCCGATCATTAAAAAAATATCAAAATTATTAAATGACATTAAATAAATTCCTGTAACTGAGAAAAATAAAATTAAAGGAATTAAAAAGTTTTTAGGTGTTGCAAGTACTCTTGCAATATAAGGAATAAGAGGAAGGTTTAGAATTAATAATATAACCATTCCAATATACATTGACATAATAACTGACCAAAAAATTTCTGGATTGGTCATATAAAGTCTTGGTCCTGGTTGAATGCCAAAACCTAAAAGAGCACCAAGCATTACTGCGGTTGTTCCGCTTCCTGGTATTCCTAAGGTTAATAAAGGAACAAATGACCCTGAACAGGCTGCATTATTTGCTGTTTCAGGTGCTGCTAAACCGTGAACACTTCCTTTACCAAACTTTTGTTTTTCCGCTTCGTTTACAAAATTTCTTTCCATCCCATATGCTAAAAATGATGCGATAGTTGCACCAGCACCAGGAAGAACACCTATTAAAAAACCCAAAACTGAAGATCTAGGAATAGCTTTTAACATTTTGTTTCTTTCATCTTTGTCCAAACTAATAGAACCCAGTTCAGAAAGAGAAATTTGTTCAGTTGCACGGCTTGGATCTTTTCCTTTGAGAATAATTGTTAACGCTTCACTCATTGCAAAAGTTGCCATTACAATTAATACAAAGCTAATTCCATCGGTTAAGTTCATATTATTAAAAGTAAATCTTGTAATATCTGACAAAGAATCTTGTCCAACTGTTGCTAACATTAAACCAAGAATTACCATCATCATTGCTTTTAAAAATTGTCCTTTTGAAGAAAAAGCTGAAACAGCTGTTAACCCCAAAACCATAAGCGCAAAATAGTCTGGAGATCTAAAAGCTAAACTAACTTTTGATAAACTTGGCGCAGCAAATAATAAGAATATTGCTGAAATTGTTCCTCCTGCAAAAGAACTATAAGCAGCGATAGCTAAAGCTTTACCTGCTTTACCTTGTTGTGCCATTGGATAACCATCAAATGCTGTTGCAACAGTCCCTGGAACGCCTGGAGCATTAATTAAAATAGATGAGGTTGATCCGCCAAATACTGCTCCATAATAAACGCCAGCCATTAAAATTAAACCAGTTGATGGCTCAAAACCATAAGTGATTGGAATCATTAAAGCTATTGCAGTCATTGGTCCAAGGCCAGGAAGCATTCCTATGATAGTTCCAAAAAAACACCCCATCATTACCATTAAAATGTTTTTAAAACTTAAAGCAGTTTGCAAACCTATTAATATTCCTTCAATCATCCTATTATTCCTAACATTTTAAGAAGTGGATCCCTTAAATAAACATCTAAAATCCCGTGGAGCAAATACATAAAAATAGCCACAAGCGGAAAAGATAATATGAACATCCATATCCATCTTCTTTCACCTAAAAAATAATATGAAAAAAATAAAAATAAGGATGTTGATAAAAAGAAACCTGCTTTTAAAATTACAAATCCATATACAATAGTAATTATTACTAAATATAAGGAACTTTTATAATCTAAAACTTTGTGATTAACTATTGATGGATTTCTTTCAGGCAAAACTACATACAATACCGATAAAAACATTCCAAGATATGCCAAAAAAGTTGGGAATGTTTTTGCGTTAAATGGCGCATGTTCATCAAAAGAAAATACTTGAATTTGGTATGTCTGATATAAATAAAAAACTGATAAAATGAAAAAAAGCAGCGAGATAATTTTATCAGTACTTATTCTCACTGCTTTTTTCCCAAATTAATAACCCCAATGGATTATATAACTCCTAATTTTTTCATAAGAGCTGTCATTTCTACAGTTTGTGCTTCTAAAAATTTAACAAACTTGTCACCTGGATTATAAATATTTACCCAAGCATTTCTTTTTCTAACAGCTTCCCATTCAGGTGTTTTTTGTACATCACCTAGCATTTTTGCAATTTCATTTTTCATGCTAGAGCTCATACCTGGAGGACCAAAAAATCCTCTCCAGTTAACGAATTGTACATCATACCCTTGTTCTTTTAATGTTGGAACTTCTGGAGCATCAGATACTCTTTTAGGAGCAGTAATACCAATTATTCTTACTTGGTCTCTTGCGCCCATAACCTCTCCCAAACCTGTTGAAAGAATTTGCGTTTCACCTGATAACAATCCAGCTAATGCTTTTCCTCCAGCATCATATGGAACATAAATAACTTTATTTGGATCAGCTCCAGCTTCTTGAAATGCTAAAGCTCCAATCAAATGGTCCATGCTTCCTCTAACAGATCCTCCAGCCATTTTTACTGAACTTGGATCTTTTTTGTAAGCATCTACAACATCTTTAAAGTTTTTAAACGGTGAGTTTTTAGCTACAGCTATTGCACCATAGTCACCTATAACACCAGCTATTGGAACGACATCTTTATAAGAAAGAACGCCATCACCTTTAACGTAACCTTTGTGTCTTGTGATTGATCTTAAAACTAATGGAGTTGATTGCACTAATATAGTGTTTGCAGGTTTAGTGTTAATCATAAAAGCTAAAGCTTTTCCTCCACCACCACCTGACATATTTTCAAACGATGCGCTTTGTAACATGCCAGCTTTAGTTAACGCTTCTCCAGTTCCTCTAGCAGTTCCATCCCATCCACCGCCAGCTCCACCTCCAATTACAAAATGTAATTTGTCAATTGCAAATGAATTTGATGTAGATAATAAAAGAATTGCTGAGAATAAAACTGAAATTATATTTTTTAATAGTTTCATACTTCCCCTTCTTAATTTATAATAAATATTTAACCATGGAATCACAATTTAAGCCATAAAATAGATCTGATTCATGTTAAACGCGATTCAATCTAATAGTGAAGAGATAAAATCTCTTGTTTCTAAAGAGTTTTTTTTAGTAATTTTGATTTCAATTCCAAGCGCTATTATTTCCGAATATTTAAAAATCCCTTTAGCATGGATGTTGGGTCCAATGATAGCAATATCAATTGCTGCATTAATTGGCTTAAAAGTTAAAATACCAAAACTAGCTCTAAGTGGAATTTTAATTATTCTTGGACTTCACATTGGAAACTACATAGATCAACATTTATTATCTCAAATGAAAGATTGGATTTGGACTTCAATAATAATGTTTCTATATATTTTATTTAGTATTTTAATAGTTTCTAAATATCTTCAAAAATTCTCAGGTTATAAAAAAAAGACATCTATATTTTCAGGTGCACCTGGAGGTCTGGGTCCCTTATTAATTTTAGCGGAATATGAGAAATCTGATTTATCGCAAGTAGCCACTTCCCATTTAATAAGACTAATAATTATAATTACATTATTTCCATTTTTAGTAGTTAATTTTTCTACAATAGAACCTTTGGAAATTGAGAAATTTGACTATTTAAATCAAAACCATTTTCATCTGATTATACTTCTGTTTTTCTCAATTATTTTAATATTCATATTTAATAAAATAAAAATACCCGCCCCTTTACTTGCAGGAACTTTGGTTGCTAGTGGTATTTTGCAAATTACAGATGTTGCAACTTATAAACTGCCTGAAGAAAGTATAAATTTTTGTTTATTAATACTTGGTGCTTCTGTTGGTTGTCGTTTTGCTGATAAAACAGTAAATGAAGTAATAAAAAATACAGCTCACAGTTTTGTTGCTACTGCACTACTTGTGATCTTGGGAGTTGTAGCTGCAGTTGCTGCAGGATATTTTGTTGAAAATAATTTTTTAAGTTTACTTCTATCTTATTGTCCAGGAGGTATTTACGAAGTTGCTGTAATAGCAATTGCATTTGATTTGGATCCTAATTTTGTTGCTTTTCATCATATTGTCAGACTTTTGATGATATTATTTTTAGTTCCTTTTATAATAAAATTTATTGACAAAAAAAACTAACTAATTTTTTCTTTGATTTTTTCAAAAACTTTATTTGGGGATAATTTGTTAAGATCTGAAACTTGTATTGCTTTAAATTTCTCTCTTTCAATACTAACTTTTTTTGCTGTTGTATGAGAACCAAATAAAGTTATTCCATCAACATTTAAATGAGCAGCTATATGGGCAGGACCCGTGTCATTAGCTACAACAAAAGAGCTATTTTTAATCAAAAAAGATAAGGTAGGTATATCTATTGATTTACCATTATTTAAAATGCAAATTGCATTTATTTTTTTTGCTTCATCTATTTCTGTTGGTCCTGGCGCAATTATAATTTTATATTCTTCTTGAAATTCATTTTTTATTAACTGGATTAATTCATTGTAATGAGGCCACTTTTTTATATTTAAATGAGGTGAACAAAATGGAAATAAGACAATATATTTTTTTAAATCATATTCTTGTTTAATCTTACTTTCGTCTGAACAAGACCAGCTAAAATCAGGTTTCAGTGTATGCAGTGTTTTAATACCTGAGGTAATTAACTGATGATCAAAACGATCAAGCACTGGGTTCTTATCAAACTCTTCTTTTGTTGTTGTATTGGATAAAGTTGTAGTTGAACTAGACCAAACATTATAATTTTCGTTTGGAAATAAAATTTTTTTATAAAAATTAGTTCTTGATGAGTTCTGTAAATCAAAAACTATTTTAGGTTTTAGTTTCTTTAGTTTTCTCATTAATGAAAAAAGATATATGAGATTAAATCTTGATAGTCTTTTGTCTAAAATTACATCGTGAACAAAAGGGTTTTTTTTAAATAATTCTACATAGGGTTCTGTAGTCAATAAAATTATATTATCATTGCTATTATTTTCAGATATATCTTGAATTGCACCACTAGCTTGCGCTATATCTCCTAATGAGCCATGCTTAATTATTAAGATGTTAGACATATTTTTAACAACATAAGACAGTATAATTTATTATGAGTAAAATTCTAGTAGAAGTATCAATAGGCGATCTTTTGGACAAAATTTCAATTTTAGAAATCAAAAAAGAAAAAATTAAAGATGCTGATAAACTTAAATTTATCAATAATGAATGTGATTTGCTTAAAAAACAGCTAGATGAAAATGTAAAATCAGATAACAAATTAGAAGAACTTTCTAAGTCATTAAAACAAATAAATCTTAGACTATGGGATGTAGAAAATGAAAAAAGACTATGTGAAAAAAAAGCAGATTTTGGTGAAAAATTTGTTAGACTTTCTCGAGATGTCCATTTCTTAAACGACGAAAGGTCTAAAATTAAGCTTGAAATAAATAATCAAACAGGTTCAAAAATAAAAGAAATTAAAGAATACACAAATTATTGATAACTGTATTTTTTCTCTAAATACTTAATTAAATTGTGAATTATAAATGTCATAAATAAGTATATACCTCCAGCAACAATAAATACTTCAATAGGCTTAAAAGTTGTAGAAATTATATATTTAGCAACACCAGTTAAATCTAACAATGTGACGGTACTTGCTAAAGATGTGCCTTTCATCATAAGTATAATTTCATTACCATAGGCAGGTAAAGATTGTCTTATAGCAATAGGAATCTGAATTTTATAAAATATAATTTTATTTGGTATTCCTAAACTTTTTCCTGCTTCAATAAATCCAGGTTTGATTGTTTGAAAAGCGGAGCGAAGTATTTCTGATGTATAAGCTCCAGTGTTTAAAGCAAAAGCAATTATAGCACACCAATAAGGTTCTTTTAAAACTACCCAAAGTATAGTTGTTCTTAGGTATTCAATTTGTCCTAATCCAAAATAAATTATAAAGATTTGAACTAAAAGAGGAGTTCCTCTAAACACATATGAATAACCATATGCAAACTTATTTAAAAAAATATTTTTTCTTAACCTTAAAATTGCAAAAAAAAGACCAATAAATAATCCAAAAAATAATGATAATGACAAAAGTTTCAAAGTAACAACTGTTGCATTTAACAGCTTTGGAAAACTAGTAATCATTAAATCAAAATCCATCAAAATCCTCTATTATATTTAACTTCTAATCTATTGATTAGCTTCATACTTAAATAAGTAAGCAACAGATATAAAACTGCTGCAAAAGAATAAAAGAATAATGGATCTCTAGTTGAGCCTGCAGCAATATAAGACTGTCTCATTATTTCAACTAGTCCAGTAACAGAAATAAGAGACGTGTCTTTTAAAGTTATTTGCCAAACATTGCTAAGGTTTGGAATAGCCAACCGAAGCATCTGGGGCATAATTACTTTAAAAAACTCAATTTTTTTTTTTAAACCTAATACTTTGCTAGCTTCAAATTGTCCCTTATCGATAGATTGAATTGCTCCTCTAAATACTTCGGTTGAATATGCTCCAGAAATAATTCCAATTGAAAACGATCCTGTCAAAAAAGCATTTATTTCAATGTATTCATTGTATCCAAAAATTGATGCAACATACATAATAGCTCCGCTTCCACCAAAAAAAAGTAGATAGATAACTAACAATTCAGGAACGCCACGAATGACTGTTGTGTAAAAATTTCCTATTAGGTTAAGATATTTTTTTTTTGATAGTTTAAGTGGTGTAAAAATTAAAGCAAAAATAAATCCAATAATCATTGCTGTAATCGATACAGCAATTGTCATTAGGGTTGCGTAAAACAGCTCATCACCCCACCCAGTATTTCCAAATGCTAGAAGATTCATAAAGAAAGGCGACTATATATTATAGTCGCCATTTCTTAAATACTTTACATAGAAGCGTCGAAACCGAACCATTTAATAGCTAGCTTGCTTATAATCCCGTCATCTCTAGCTTTATCTATAGCTCTATTGAAATCATTTAAAAGTTTTTGATCAGATTTTCTAATTCCAACTCCTACACCATTACCAAAATCACCTCCAGCAAATGTAGGTCCTGTTAACACAACAGCTTTTCCTGATTTCTCTGCATAGTCTGTAAATGCAACAGCAGCTGCTAGAGCAGCATCAATTCTTCCTGCTGCTAAATCAAGGTTCACTTCATCTTGTGTTTTATATGTTCTAACTTTAACACTACCCATTAAACCTGACTCTAAAAAGTTTTGATGTATTGTTGCAGTTTGAACACCAATAGTTTTTCCTTTGAAAGCTTTTGTTAAAACATCTAGAGTTGCTTGTTCGTCTGCGCTAATCTCGGATAGATTAATAGCTGAAAGAGTTTTTAAACCTTCGTTTTTAGAACCTTTCATTACTGCTAGTGATGCAACTTCATCTGCATATCCATCTGAGAAGTTAATTGTTTTTTTTCTTTCATCAGTAATTGACATTCCTGCCATTATAGCATCGAATTTTCTTCCTACTAAAGCTGGAATCATTCCATCCCAGTCTTGTTCTACAATTGTGCAATCATGACCCATTATCTTGCAAAGCTCTTTTGCAAGATCAACTTCAAAACCTATTAAAGCCCCTGAAGCATCTTTTGAATTCCAGGGAGGATAGGCACCCTCGGTTCCAATTTTAATTGAGTCAGCATTTGCTGTAAACGACAAGAACAGAGATATTAATAATCCCAATCCAAATTTTTTAAGTTTTATCATTTTCCCTCCAAAAATATAAAATTGATTATTCCACAAATTTGAAGTTTTAAAAAGATAAATTAATTGTTTATTGACGAGGCAAAATTCCAATTACAATCAAAACTTGGTATGTACACTCTATCTAATTCTGCATTTCCAAAGTTTTTGTTGAACAAATTCAACCAATTTTTAACTTGTTTTGGTTTTTTGTCCTGACTACCTACCTGCGCAGTAATCGTTCCATTATTTTTTAATATTCTTTTTAATGATTTAATATTTTTAGCTGCAAGATCAATACAATATTGATCATCATTCAGATCAACAAATATTTTATCATATTTGTTGTCTTCAACTTTTTTAATACTTTCAAATGCATCACCCCATATGCATTTTACTGAATTCTTCTTTGTGGCTTTTTGGCCGACTTTAGATAAATGTTTTTCACAAACCTCAACCACTTCTGGATCAAGCTCAAACCAATCTATAAAATTAAAATTTTTATTAATACATTCTCTTGCAACGCCGCCGTCACCCCCTCCAATTATTGCAGCATTATCTATTTTCTTATTTAATTTAATTCCAGAATTTACAAAAGTTGAACTATAAAGGTGTTCATCTTTTTCAGCGACTTGTAACTCATTATCAATAAATAAAGATTTACCAAATTGTTCTAGTTCAATAATTTCAATATGTTGGCCTACTTTAGATGTGAAATTTTCTAAATACTTTTTTACTACATAATATTTCTTTTGACCTGGAGAACTATAAATATCGTCATAAAGTCCTAATGAATCTCTATTAAATTCTTTTTTAACAATTCTTTTATGTTCAATTTCTTTTTTAATAATATCTAAAGCAACAGCTGGTGATACTTTTCCACAGGTAAAAAAATCAAAACTTGTAATTCCTTTTTCAGGAAATGTATGAAAACTAATATGACTTTCCGCCAATAATGCTACTAAAGTAAATCCTTGCGGTTCAAATTTATGTTTTGAAATTCCTAGAACTGTAACTTTCGCTTTTTTTGCAATTTTGTATACGAGTTTTTCGTAAAATGAAGGAGAATATTCCTTTTTAGTCCCAATAATATCTAAAGTTATATGATCTCCTACTTTAGTCATTGCTCCCCTGTTAAAATTATAAAAGGCTATGCCTTTTTATAATGTTTTATTTTATCCAATATTTTATTCATCTCTGTAGATGAAAGAATCTTTGGATTCCCAATTTTTAAAGCAATTATGTATTGATGGCAAATATTTTCTACTTCTTCTGCAAGTTCAAAAGCTTGTTTTAAATTTACTCCAAATGCAACCTGGCCGTGGTTTGACATCAGGCAAGCTTTTCTTTTTTCCAATGCCTGGAGAATATTTTTTGACAGATCGGTTGTTCCAAAAGTAGCATATTCTGAGCATTTAATATCATCTCCTCCAGCTAGAGCTACCATGTAATGAAAAGCTGGTATTGATTTGCCGTGAGTCGAAACTGCTGTAGCGTGTGGTGAATGTGCATGAACAATAGCTTTAGCTTCAGTTTTTTTTAAATATATATCTTGGTGAAACCTCCATTCTGATGAAGGATTAAGCCCAGTATTAAACAGTTTAAGATTATCATATTCTTCTTTCAGAGCTAGAAAGACGATATCTTCAGGCATTAGTGTTTCATATCTTTTTCCTGAAGGTGTAAGAAGAAAACCTTCTACACCGTCTTTAACTACTCTAGCTGAAACATTTCCAGATCTTAATGGTGATAAGTTTTTACTATTAAGTTTTTGTGCATATTTTATTACTTCTTCTTTTAATTCTGCAATTTTATTCATTAATAATCAAACCCAAGTCCACTTTTTTTATTTTTTTTAATTTGTTCTTCACAATATTTTCTAGCTTCTTCTTTATTAAAATTCTTTGAGGTTTGTTTTGTAGCAAGCATACATGCTTCAACAGTCCTTTTTAAATTATGATCGCTATAATTTGATCTAATAAATAAAAGAACTAAAATTCCTAATATTATTAAAATAATAGTTGTAATTTTTTTCTTCATTTTTAAGTAATAATTTTAGAGCTATTTATTAAATAATTTTTTTAAACTTTCTTTTGATGCTTCACAAGTCCCTTTTTCTGTAATTAATGCTGTAACATATTTTGCAGGAGTTACATCAAAAGCTAAATTCATAGATTTGCTTTTTATTGGATAAACCTGAACCTTTTTAACATTGCCGTTTTCATCTAACCCTTCTATATGAGAAAGTTCCTCTGAATTTCTTTCTTCAATTGGTATTTCTTTAAAATCGCTAATATCCCAATCTATAGTTGAACTTGGTAAAGCTACATAAAAAGGGATATTATTATCTTTTGCTGCAAGTGCTTTGAGATAAGTGCCGATTTTATTGCAAACATCCCCTGTAGATAATGTTCTATCAGTTCCCACAATGCACATATCAACCTCTCCTCTTTGCATCAAAATACCACCGGTATTATCTGCTATTATAGTATTAGGTACATTTTCTTCGTTCAATTCATATGAAGTTAGATTGGCGCCTTGATTTCTAGGTCTGGTTTCATCAACCCATACATGAACAGGAATATTTTTTTTATGAGCATGGTAAATTGGTGAAGTAGCTGTGCCCCAATTAATTGTAGCAAGCCAGCCTGCATTGCAATGAGTTAAGATATTTACTGTATCCTTCTTTTTTTTGTAAATTTCTTCAATTAGTTTTAATCCATTTAAACCAATATTCTCACAAAATTTTATATCTTCTTCACAAATGTCGCTTGCTTCTTTTAAAGCTATATTTAAAATTTTGTCACTATTAACTCCTGATAATTTTTTCATCATTCTATCAACAGCCCATTTCAAATTGATAGCGGTAGGTCTAGAATTAATTAAATCTTCACTTGATTTTTTTAAAAATGACTGATCATTATTTTCTACAATTGATAAAACTATACCATAGGCCGCTGTTGCACCAATTAATGGCGCCCCCCTAACCTCCATGGTTTTAATAGCATTAATTGCATCATTAATAGTTTTTAGTTTTTTTATTATAAATTTATGTGGAAGTTTTGTTTGATCAATAATATTTACAATACTATTTTTATCATCAAACCAAATTGTTCGATATTCTTTTCCTTTTATTTTCATTTAGTCACTTGCTAAAAGATAGTATGTAATGAAAGAAACAGTTAATCCAATCAACCAAGAAAATGATTGTAAATGTATTAATGAAGAATTCCATATTGTTGAAGATGCAAATACAAAACCTATAAACATTGCATAGATGCTTTTAATTTGCCATCCATTTGAATAATAATATGTACCTTCAGAATTGGATGAGAAAATATCTTTATTAACTATCTCTTTATTTTTAATTAAATAATGATCGGCAATCATTATTCCAAATATTGGACCAAAAAATGCACTAACAGTATCCACAAAAGATAATATTCCTACTTGACTTAAAATTGGCAACCAATAAATCCCGATAAAAAAACCAAAAAAGATAATTATAAAACCTGAACTTCTTAAACTTAAGTTTTTTGGTAAAAAATTAAGTAAAGCATTTTGAGAAGGAATATAATTTACAATTAAGTTCGTAGATGCTGATGAAAACAAAATAAAAATTAACGCAAAAACTGTTAAGTATATATTATCAAACTTACCAATTATATCTGTAGGGTTAGTCAATAATTGATCAACTTTAATGAAATTCTTAGCCAAAATTATATCTGCTCCAATTACAATAAGTATAGAAAGAAAAGAAAATAAAATTAAATTAAAAATCAAACTTAAGTTTCCTTTATTTAATTCATTTTCATTTTTTACATAACGAGAAAAGTCTCCAAAATTTAATATCATTATAGAAAAAAATGCAAATATTGTTCCTGATATAGAAAACAAATGAATTAAATTGGTCTTTGTAAATGTATTAGTAGTATTAATTGATAGTTTTATTGAATCTACAACAGAATTATAATTTTCAGAAATTATTATAATAAGAAATAAAAACAATCCAAAATAAACAAACATTGCAGAAAAATTTATAAAAGATCTAATTGATGATTGTCCTCTGCTAAACAAAAAATACTGTAAAAATAATGTTATTAAAAAAGCAGACCCATCAATTAAATTCATTCCAAGAAAATAATAAAGAAAAATTTGCTGGTCTAAAAAATTGCTATCTATCGAGAATATACTTATTCTAATTAGATATCCTATTGATTTAGAAATAAAGAATGTTTGTACTCCAAACATAAATATTGCCACCAACGCTCTAAGCATAGCAACATATCTAGCTCCATTTATACCCATTGATGTTCTTAAAATTACTGGAAACGGCAAACCATGCTTTTGTGATGGTTTACCTATAATGGTTGCAAAAATATAAACTAAAAAAGATGCAACAAGACAGCTAAGAAAAACAATAATAAAGTTTATATCATAAACTAAATATAAGGATGCTATTAAAGAAAATCCCATAACAGTTTGAATACTGCTACCCCAAAGGCAAAATAAATCTTTCCAGTTCCAATTTTTATCAGAAGGGTTTACTGAAACAATTTCCCAATTTTTTAACTGAAATTTTTCTTTTTCTTGAATCACTGATTATATATTAAACAAATATATATTACTGTCCATACAAGAGAGTAGGCAGCCATAATACAATTTTTGGAAATATTATTATTATTATTAATCCAATAATTTGAAGAACCATAAATTGCATCATTCCTAGATAAATATCTTTTAAATCCCACTCTGGAACAACTCCTTTTAAAAAGTATGCTGAAAGTGCTACGGGTGGTGATAACCAGGCGGTTTGAAGATTTACAGCAACAAGAATTGCAAACCAAGTAAGATTAAAACCAAGAGCTTCTATTAATGGTAAAATAATTGGAACTATTATCATAACTATTGGAACCCATTCTAATGGCCAACCTAAAAGAAAAATCACTCCCATTACGATAGCTAAAATTAAATATTTATTCATTTCCAAAGATAATAAAAACTCTGTAAGAAGCATTGGTGTACCTAGTCTTGCAAATACTGCACCAAAAAAGTTTGATGCGGCTACTAAAACCATAATTAAAGCAGAAATCTCTAAAGTTTTAACAAGTGCATCTTGTAATTTTGATAAAGTTAATTTTTTGTAAGCAAGAGATAAAAGTAATGCTCCCATTGCACCACAACCAGCAGCCTCTGTTGGTGTTGCAAAACCTAAAAGGATACTTCCAAGAGCTGAAAAAACTAATGCAGCAGGTGGAACTAAACCAAGAAAAAATTCAACCCAAACATCTTTCATGCTTGTTGCTCTCATATCTTCAGGTAATGGTGGGCCTAATTTAGGATCCATCATACATCTTATAGTGGTGTAAGCTGCATATAAGCTAGCAAGTAAAATTCCGGGTATTATAGCAGCTGCAAATAAATCAATCACAGGAATTTCCATTATAGGGCCCATTACAACAAGCATAATGCTAGGTGGAATTAATATTCCTAATGTACCACCAGCTGTAATTGTTCCTGCGGCCAGTCTAACGTTGTAGCCCGATCTATTCATAGATTTTGCTGCCATAATTCCTAAAATTGTAACAGAAGCACCAACTATACCTGTAGCTGCAGCAAAAATTACAGAAACAAAAAGTACGGCATAATACAAAGACCCTCTGACTTTAGCTAACATTAACTGGAATGCTGAAAATAATCTTTCCATTAATCCAGCTTGCTCCATCATGATACCCATAAAAACAAAGAGTGGTACGGCGGCCAAGGTTTGTTCGGTCATAACCATTGAAAATTGCAAGGTCATTAAATAAAAAACCAATTTTCCAAAACCTAGATAACCAAAAACAAAACCTAAAAATATTAAAGTAAAAGATATTGGAAAACCAACAAATATGGAGAACAACATTACTCCAATTAAAATAAAACCTAATATGGCTGGATCAATAAATTCGGCAATCATTGATTACCCGGCCACTTTCCTCTGGTCATCGCGTAATAACTTTTAAATAATTCTGAAATTCCTTGTATTAATAAAAAAACAATTCCAAACCACAAACATGATTTTATGGGCCACATGTATGGCATCCAAGTAGTATCCATACCTCTTTCCCCTCGCGCTATTGACTCCTGAAGAAACCCGGTAGTCATGTATAGAAACACAATTAGTCCTGGAAAATAAAACAAAATGTATAAAACAAAATCAATTAAACCTTGATTTTTTACTTTAAAATTTCTGTATAAAAAGTCTGCTCTTATATGAACCCCTTTTGAGAGTGCATAACCAGCACCTAACATAAATAAAGCACCATAAAGAAATCTACTAATATCGTAAGCCCATATTGTAGGTGCTAAAAATAATTTTCTTGCAAAAACTTCGTATGTCATTGCTAAAATTAATGGCATTAAAATCCAACAAACTATATTGCCTGTTATCCTGCTAAATTTATCAATTGAAGTAATAGATTTTGCCATCCATTTAGGCATGTCATCAGGCATATTACCTGTACCACCTCGCCTTTCGGCAATCATTTCATCTGAAATATCTAATCTACCTGGTTTCTCTGCCATAATTCCTCGTAAAAAAATAAAGCGGACTTAAAATTAAGTCCGCTTTATTCTAATTAGATTATAGTTTTAATATAAAACTATATTACTTCAATGTCGCTGCGTGAGCCATTCCTAGCTTAGCATTAGACATTTGAGCACCACTCCAGAATGGAACAGCGATATCAGCAAAAGCTTTTTGTGAGTCCCAAACTTTTTTGAAAAATGCATTTTTAGCTGCATTTTTATTCAAAGTTGCTTTAGCTGCTGCCATATACTCCTTAAAATAATCTGTAGGAGTGTCTTCTAATATAACACCATGCTTGGTTGTTAACTCAGCAAGAGCTTTACCATTTTCATATATTCTGTAGCTTAATGATTTTGCTAAAGATGCATTAGCTGCAACTTCAAGAGATTTTTTCTCATGAGCAGTTAAACCTTTGTAAGTTTTTCCAGTCATGTAAAAATCAGCATTAACCACTACTTGGTGTAAACCTTGTAAGTAATAATGTTTTAGAACTTTATAGAAACCAAATACTAAATCAGGTTTCGGACAACACCATTCAGCAGCATCGATTGTTCCTGCTTGAAGAGCTGGAAGAATATCTCCACCTCCCATAGCTACAGATGCTATACCGATATCTTTATAAGTTTGTCCTGGAATTCCTGGAGGAGTTCTGAACTTATAAGTTCTAAAGTCATTCATATCTTTAATTGGTTTTGGAAACCAACCTAATGCTTCTGGTCCAACAGGTTGAAGCATAAATCCTTTTATGTCTCTTCCCATTTCTGACCATAGTTGGTCATACAGTTCTTTTCCACCACCATATTGGAACCAAGATAAGAATGCTATATTATCAATTCCTACACCTGCTCCTGCTACTGGCGAACCAAATAACATCGCTGCTGGATGATCGCCTGACCAATAGTGAGTCCAAGCAAATCCACAATCAATCAAACCTTTGTCAACAGCATCAAGTGTTTCTTTAACACCAACAACTGTACCTGCGGGCATGATTTCAAATTTTAACGAGCCTCCTGTTAAAGCAGTAACTGTGTCAGTGAAGTCTTTTAACATAACAACTTCATCAGCTTTTGCACTGATTACAGTTTGGCACTTTAATGTTTTAGCTGCATTTGCATTAGCCATAAAGCCAAGAACAAAAGAAACAGCAATTAACATTGAAATGATTTTTTTCATTATTTTCCCTCTTTGTTAAATTTATAATTCGCCAATCCAATCAAATTCTGCTACTTGAAACAAGTTAAAAATCAGCTTTTTAACAATGTAAATAACTATAATAATGCATATAATGCTACTTTCTTAATATGGAAAATTTCAATTACATTATCATTGGAGCTGGATCAGCAGGCTGCGTTTTAGCTAACAGACTAACTGAAAACCCAAAAAATAAAGTTTTACTAATAGAAGCTGGAGGAAGGGATCTATACCCATGGATACATATTCCGGTAGGTTATTTTAAAACAATGCACAATCCAATGACCGATTGGTGTTTTAAAATTCAAAGTGATCCAGGACTTGATGGAAGAGAAATGAATTATCCAAGAGGTAAAACACTTGGGGGAAGTTCGTCAATCAACGGTCTTTTATATATTAGAGGACAATCAAATGATTATGATTATTGGAGACAATTAGGAAATGTTGGATGGAGCTGGAATGATGTTTTGCCATATTTTAAAAAATGTGAAAATCAAGAAAGAGGTGAAAGTGAATTTCACGGAATTAACGGGCCTTTGTCGGTTTCTGATCAAAGAATAAAATTAAAATTATTAGACACATTTATGGATGCAGCCGAAGAGCATGGTATACCAAAAACTAATGATTTTAATACAGGAGTTACTGAAGGGTGTGGTTATTTTCAAGTTACAGAAAAAAACGGTTTAAGATGTAGTGCTGCTGTAGGGTATTTAAATCCAGTTAAAAAAAGAAAAAATTTAAAAATAATAACCAAAGGACATGTAAAAAATATAGAATTTAAAAATAATAAAGCTGTAGCAGTAAATTACTGGGTAAAAAATACTTTAAAAAAAAGTTCTGCTGACATAGAGATTATTTTGTCTGCTGGTTCAATTGGATCGCCACATATTCTACAAGCATCTGGTATTGGGCCAGGAAAACTACTTAATAAACATAATATTAATATAGTAAAAGATAATCCTTTTGTTGGAAAAAATTTGCATGATCATCTTATGCTGAGACCAGTTTATAAAGTAAAAAATATTTATACATTAAATAAACTTTACCATAGTTATTTTGAAAAAATGGTAGCTGGACTTAATTTTATATTTTTTAGAAGAGGACCTTTAACAATGGGAGCTAGTCAATTGTGTGGTTTTACTAAAAGTGATAATAATCTTGCTACACCAAACCTACAATATCACGTTGCACCAATGAGTACCGATAAACTAGGAGGAGGCGCTCTACATAATTTTCCTGCTTTTACTCCGACTGTTACAAATATAAGACCAACAAGTAGAGGTCATATTGAATTAAGCAGTTCTGACACAAGAGAAGATCCAAAAATATTTATGAATTATTTATCTTCTGAAGAAGATAAAAAGGTTGCTGTTAAATCAATAAAAATTACAAGAAAAATTGTTCTTGAGTCGAAAGCCTTTAAACTATACGAGCCTGAAGAAATGAGACCCGGAATAAATTTAAGTGATGAAGAAATTTTAGTTGAAGTGGGAAAATATGCAAATACAGTTTTTCACCCAGTTGGAACTTGTAAAATGGGAAATGATGAAACTGCTGTGGTTAACGATAGATTAAAGGTTCGTGGATTAGAAAATTTAAGAATTGTTGACGCATCAATCATGCCTCATATAACTTCGGGAAACACTAATGCGCCGACTATTATGATTGCTGAAAAAGCAGCAGACATGATAATAGAAGATAATAAATTATGACAGAAGAAGTAATAATTTTTTTTCAAATTGTATTTATCGATTTGGTTTTAGCTGGTGATAATGCCATAATAATTGGAATGGTTGCTTCACAGTTTCCAGTTGACCAAAGAAAAAAAATTATTTTTTGGGGTATAGCGGCTGCGGTAATTCTTAGAATTATTTTTACCTTAATCACCGCATATTTACTTCAAATAACAGGACTAAGATTAATTGGAGGAATATTGTTACTTTATATTTGTTATAAATTATATGTCGATGTTGTTAGACCTAATAAAGAAGACAAAAAAAATATAAAAGTAGAAAATTCAACATTTTTAAAAGCCATCACTACAGTAATAATTGCAGATGTAACAATGAGTTTAGATAATGTTCTTGGAGTAGCGGGAGCTGCAAGAGATCATTATGCATTATTAATTTTTGGATTAGTGCTTTCTATCGCTTTAATGGCTACAGCAGCAACTCTAATTTCTGGTTGGATAAAAAAATATAGATGGATTGCCTGGGCTGGATTGTTAGCAATTTTATTTGTTGCTATAGAGTTGATTTATACTGATATAAAGATATTTATATAAAATGTATTTAAACAAATATAATTTAAAAAACAAAATAGCATTAGTCACAGGAGCTGGGAAAGGGCTTGGAAAAGCATGTGCTATCGCACTAGCAGAAGCAGGTTCTAATCTAATAATAATTAGCCGAACTAAAAAAGATTTAGTTCAAGTTTCAAAAATAGCTAAAAGACTTAAAGTTAAATGCAAATCTTACGTGTGTGACATAACTAATTATAATGAAATTAAACAAATCATTAATAGCCAACCAAAAATAGATATTTTGGTTAATAATGCTGGCACAAACATCCCAGAATATTTTGAAAAAGTTAAAAGAGAAAATATGGAGTATCTAGTCAAAATTAATACAATTGCTTGTTTTAATCTCGCACAACTATGCTCATTAAAGATGTTAAAATCAAAAAACAGAAAAAAAACAGGCGGATCAATTGTTAACATGTCTTCTCAAATGGGTCACGTGAGTGGACCCAAAAGAAGCGTTTACAGTATGACAAAATTTGGTTTAGAAGGTTTAACCAAAGGAATGGCTCTTGATCTTGCAAAATACAATATTAGAGTGAATACTGTTTGTCCTACTTTTGTTGTAACTCCAATGACAAAAAAATTTCTTAGAGATAAAAAATTTAAAAAAGACATGCTAAGTAGTATACCCCTTGGTAGATTTGCTGAAATGTCAGAAGTTTCTTCTGCTGTTGTATTTTTAGCTTCTGATGCTGCTTCTATGATAACTGGAACTTCATTACTAGTAGATGGTGGATGGACAGCAAGATAATTAAGCTTTCAATAATAATATTTTTTTTAATAATTAAAGCAAATGCAGCTGAATTTAATGGAAAATTTATTCAAGGACATTTTATAATTGGAAAAACTAATCCAAGCTCAAAAGTAATTATTGATAAAAAAAAAGTTAAAGTTTCCAAAGATGGATTTTTTGCGTTTGGCATAGATAGAGACAGAAAATACGATGTAATTATTAAAATAAATACTGATGGAAATACTCAAAAAATAGTTAAGAGAGTTCAAAAAAGAAAATACAATATTCAAAGAATTGATGGCCTTGAAGAAAAAAAAGTTACTCCACCTGAAGAGGTTTATGAGAGAATTAAGAAAGAAAATAAACTTATAGCTAAAGCACGTGAGATCAATTCAGATTTAGATTTTTTTAAAAATAAATTTATCTTACCTTTAGAAAATGCAATAATCACTGGTGTTTATGGAAGTCAAAGAATATTAAATGGTAAGCCACGCTGGCCTCATTACGGTATAGATTTTGCAGGAGATCTTGGAACTCCTATAAAAGCAATGGCTGACGGTATTGCAACATTGGTAGAAAAAGATTTATATTTTACTGGAGCAACTTTAATTTTTGATCATGGTCACGGAATTTCAACATTGTATATGCATATGGATAAAATATTTGTTGAGAAAGATGATATTGTAAAACAAGGAGATATAATTGGAACAGTCGGTTCAAGTGGTAGATCTACAGGTCCACATTTAGACGTAAGATTGAACTGGTTTGGGACTAGATTAGATCCAGCAACTGTATTAGATATTAATTAATGGGCCTTCATTTTTCCAAAGAAGAATTTACTTCAAGAAAATCAAAAGTTTTAAAATCTATGAAAGAGCAAAACATTGATGCTCTTCTTATGTTTAGACAAGAATCGATGTATTGGTTAACTGGTTACGACACTTTTGGTTTTGTTTTTTTTCAATCTTTAATTTTAGATCAAAAAGGAAATATTGTCTTGTTAACTAGAGTGCCAGATTTAAGACAAGCACAAAATACATCTAATATTAAAGATATAAGAATCTGGGTTGATAAAGATGGGTCTAATCCAACTGATGATCTTAGAGTGATTTTAAATGAACTAAACCTTAAAGGTAAAAAATTAGGTGTTGAGTATGAAGCTTACGGATTAACAGGACGAAACGCTTTAAGACTTAATAAATCTTTAGAGAACTATTGTTCAATTGAAGACAAGTCAGACTTAATTACAAAATTAAGAGTAGTTAAATCAAAAGAAGAAATTGTTTACGTAAAAAAAGCTGCTGAACTTGCTGATAAAGCTTTGGATGAAGTTTGGAAACATGCAAAAGCAGGTGTTAGTGAGTCTAAAATTTTAGCAGAGATGAATAGAGTTATATTTGAAGGAGGTGGAGATTATCCTGCAAATGAATTTATAATTGGCTCAGGTAAAAATGCTCTTCTCTGTCGTTATCAAGCAGAAAAGCAAATTTTAAATAATCCGGATCAACTGACTATCGAATGGGCTGGAACATATAGGCATTATCATTCAGCTTTATTTAGAACTATACCAATAGGTAAAGCAAATCCAAAACATTATAAAATGCACGAAGCATGTATAGAAACATTAAATGCATGTCAAAATAAATTGAAACCAGGTAACCAAATTGGTGATGTTTTTGATGTTCATGCAAAAACTTTTGATTCTCTAGGATTTAAAAATTCAAGAATGAATGCATGCGGTTATTCTTTGGGCTCGACTTTTTCACCAAATTGGATGGATGTTCCTATGATATATAATGGTAATCCATATAAAATAGAACCTGGTAATATTTTTTTTATGCATATGATTTTAATGGACTCTGAAAATCAATTAGCTATGAATTTGGGAGAAACCTACCTTGTTACAAAAAATGGAAATGAAAGATTGGGCAAACATAAACTTGATTTAGTTATTCTTTAATTATGGAAAAATCATATTTTAAATTTTTTCTTTATATTACATATGTATTATTGTTGTTTAGTTTTTACTGCTCAATAAATAACGGTTTATCTATGGATGAAAACTTTCATCACATAAGTGGACAGGTAAGATATTTATATTTAAAGAACTTTGGTGACTTCGATAAATATAAAAAAATTTACGCTTTAGATTATTATCCTGGATTTAATGACACTGTAAATTTTGTTTTTTATAAAATAATAAGCTCAATAATAGGTGAAAAATACCTTGTAGAGATAAAACATTTTTTAACCTACACATTTTCAGCATTAAGTATTTTGGGCATGTATTTTGTTAATAAAAAAATTTTTAACAAAGAAATTTCAATAATTTCTTGTGCTATAACATTATTAAACCCGTTCTTTTTTGGAAACATGGGCATAAATCCAAAAGACCCTGTAATTTTCTTTGCTTTTATTTGGTCGATATATTTTTTATTGTTATATTTGGACAGCGTAAATTCTAACAGATTAAAAAATCTAATATACTTATCATTCTTTATAGGGTTTGGAACATCAATTAGATTAACTTTTGCGTCAATTTTACTACCAATTTTTTTTACAGCAATTCTATTTGTATGGAATAAAACTAAAAATATAAAATTAATTTTTATTGATTTATTTATTCTAACTTTAATTGTGTTTTTTATCACAATATCTTGTTGGCCACATTTTTTAGATGGAAATTACAAAATAGTATTTGAAACTTTAAAATTATCTTCAAATTGGGATATTAGTAAACTTTATGGAATTCTTAATGGAAATTTTTATGAAATAAATAATACTCCAAAGTATTATTTTATAACAAACTTTATAAATAGAATACCTGTTTTTATCATTGCATTATTAATCACTGGAATTTACTTGAGTATTAGTAAAAGAGAATATTTTAAAGAAAATTTAAATAAAGATTTTTCAAATTATTTTTATCATTTAATTGCTTTAATTATTTTTCCAATTTTTCTTTCAATAATATTGAGCGCCAATCTATATGATAACTTTAGACTAATTTTATTCACATTGCCTATTATTTCAACAATATGCGCTTTGGGATTATATTATATTTTAAATAACTATAACTTTTTTGGGATAACTGTAAAAATTTTTAATTGGTCATTAATTTTTTTATTTTTTATATTCTTCTATAGGTTTTTATTATTAACTCCCTATCAACAATCTTATGTTAATTATTTTAATAGCCCTATTTACGCAAATTCTAAAGATAAATTCGAGTACGATTACATGGCTACATCTTACAAAGAACTATTAAAAAAAATTAGGGATAAATACGGTTATAAAAAAAGTAAAACAATGAAGATAGCAATGTGCAATGGAACAACTTTAACTCATGGATATTATTGGCCAGTAATTTTAGGAAACTACAATACGTTTAAATATCCCCATATTGCAGACTACATTATTATGACAAATAGAACATTGGATCAACATCTTCATTATGAGATCATTGATGATAAAAAGTATATTGATAAACGTAAAATAAATTGTACAACAAAATATCCAGGTGAAGACTTGGTAACAGTTGAACGTTTAGGTTTGATGTTGTCAACTTTAAGAAAAGTAAAAAAATAAAATCTATTTATTTTTCTACAATGATGATTAATGATTTCCCTAAATTATACATAAAAATTTTGTCAAAAATAATAGAAACTTTTACTAACATATTCCATATATAAATTTTAGTTTTAAAGTTTGATTTATAGTTTTTGCTAAATAGTTTTGAAAATAAAGATACAAAGTATCCTACTGAGTCAATATAGTAATATTTGATAGACCTATATTTTATATTTTTTATTTCTTCTAAAAATATATTAATCGTATATCTTTTATAATGTCCTACATCTTCATCAAACTGCGAATATAGATGTTGAAAAGCTGGAACACTTACAATTAATCTTCCGCCTTTGTTTAAATTGCTTATTGCTTTTTTTAATTCTTTTTTTGGTTTACTTATATGTTCAAGAACATCTAAATATAAAATTGTATCAAATTTTTTTTTTGAATATTTAAAATATTTATTAAATATTCTAATTTTTTTGTATTTTTTGAATTTTTTCTTAAGTTTTAAATAAAGATTTTTTGTTGGCTCATAAAGAGAAATATCATTACAAATATTTTTGTATTTTTCACAAACAACGCCGTTCCCTGGCCCTACCTCACATACTTTATTTTTTATGAATTTTTTTATAAAAAAAAATTGATAATCTCTAAAATTTTTTGCATTATCAAAAAGCTTTAATTCCCATCCAATATAATTCAGAACTTTTTTTTCTTTCATAATAAACTGGGTTTTTTATTAGTCCTAATATATGTAAAATTAGGATAAAGGCTTTTGTAGCCTCATATCTTTTTTATCTATTCCTGCTACTTTTACAGGCTTTTTCATAGCATCTCTTCTAAATGGTTCGCCAAGTTCTTGATTTAAAATTACTTCAACAAATGTGGTAATTCCTTTTTTTTGGTCTTCGCATGATTGTTTAATTGCTTTAGTTGTTTCTTCCATTGTTTTTACAGATATTCCTTTTAATCCACAGGCCTCTGCTACTTTAGCATAACTTAGTTCTGGATCTAATTCTGTGCCCACAAAATTATCATCAAACCAAAGTATAGAATTTCTTTTTTCCGCACCCCATTGATAATTTCGAAATATCACCATTGTTATTGCTGGCCATTCTTTTCTTGCACACGAGCTCATTTCATTCATGCTGATTCCAAAAGCACCATCGCCTGCAAAACCTATAACAGGTACATCTGGGCAACCAATTTTTGCACCTAATATTGATGGAAACCCATAACCACAAGGACCAAATAATCCTGGTGCTAAATATTTTCTTCCTTTTTCAAATGTTGGGTAGGCATTACCAATCGCACAATTGTTTCCAATATCGCTTGAAATAATTGCATCACTTGGCATTGCTTCTTGAATAGCTCTCCAAGCTTGTCGTGGTGACATTCTGTCTTTATCTCTTTCTCTAGCTTCTTTATTCCAAACAGTTCCGGGATCATCATCTTCATGGTCTAATCCTGTTAATGTTTGTAACCATGCAGATTTTTTCTGATGAATTAAATTTTTTCTTTCTTCTCTTCCATTGTCACCAGCATTAGAAGATAATTTTTCTAACAATTGTTGCGAAACTAATTTTGCATCACCACATATTCCTACTGTAACTTTCTTTGTCAGTCCAATTCTATCAGGGTTCATATCAACTTGAATAATTGATGCTTTGGCTGGCCAATAATTTATACCGTAACCTGGTAGAGTTGAAAAAGGGTTTAATCTTGTTCCTAATGCCAACACAACATCTGCTTTTGAAATTAATTCCATTGCTGCTTTAGACCCATTGTAACCAAGCGGTCCAACAGCAAGAGGGTGACTTCCAGGAAAACTATCATTATGTTGATAACCATTGCAAACTGGCGCATCAAGTCTTTCAGCAAGTTTTTGACAATCTTTTATAGCGTCACCAATTACAACTCCAGCTCCAGATAAAATAACTGGAAATTTTGCTTCCGATAAAATTTTTGCAGCTCTTGCTATCGCATCCTTTCCTCCGCCTTGTCTTTCAAATCTAACTATTGGTGGTAATTCTATATCAATAACTTGTGTCCAATAATCTCTAGGGACATTAATTTGTGCTGGCGCAGATCCTCTAATTGCTTTTTCAATTACTCTATTCAATACTTCGGCCATTCTTGAAGGGTCTCTTACTTCTTCTTGGTAACAAACCATATCTTTAAATAAATTCATCTGTTCTACTTCTTGAAAACCACCTTGACCCATTGTTTTGTTTGCCGCCTGAGGAGTGACTAAAAGTAATGGAGTATGATTCCAATAAGCTGTTTTGATTGGTGTAACCAACCCTGTTATTCCTGGACCATTCTGTGCTATAACCATAGATATTTTACCTGTAGATCTTGTATATCCGTCAGCTATAAGTCCGCCGTTTGTTTCATGAGCAACATCCCAAAATGTAATACCGGCTCTAGGAAATAAATCAGAAATTGGCATAAAAGCTGAACCTATAATTCCAAAAGCATGTTCGATGCCATGCATTTGAAGTACTTTGATAAAAGCTTCCTCTGTGGTCATTTTGGTCATAAAATTTCAATGCCTTTCAAAATTTTTTTAGTTTTTTGTTTGCAAACTCAGAATTAATATATAAATTCTACGAAATTTTCTACAAAGAAATCGACACATGTCAAATACAGATATTATTATACATGACGAAAAAGATAACGTAGGCGTTGTAGTTATTGAAAAAATTACTCCAAATCAAGATTGTTCTTGCTGGATCATGGAAAATGACAAAACAGTGAATATTAAATCTTTAAATGAAATACCTTTAGGGCATAAAATTGCGATGATAGATTTTAAAGAAGGGGATACTATTATTAAATATGGTCATGATATTGGTAAAGTAGTCAAAACAATTAAAAAAGGTGAGCATGTGCATGTTCATAATGTTAAAACAAAAAAGTGGTAAAAATGGAAATTCCAAAAAGTTTTTTAGGTTATAAAAGAGAAAATGGAAGAGTTGGTACTAGAAATCATGTTGTGATTCTTCCAGTTGACGATATTTCAAATGCATGCGCAGAAGCTGTTGCTAATAATATTAAAGGAACATTTGCGATACCACACGCTTATGGGAGACTTCAATTTGGAGCCGATTTAGAATTATTTTTTGACACAATGATAGGAACAGGAAAGAATCCAAATGTTGCTGCTTGCGTTGTTATTGGTATAGAACCAAAATGGACTAAAAGAATTGTAGACGCAATTGCTACTACAGGAAAACCTGTGGAAGGTTTTAGTATCGAAGGTGCCGGTGATATTAAAACAATAATGAAAGCTTCGAAGAAAGCTCAAGAATTTTCTCAATGGGCATCCGAAAAACAAAGAGAAGAATGTCCTTTGAGTGATTTATGGATTTCTGTAAAATGTGGAGAGTCAGACACTACTTCGGGCATGGCAGCAAACCCTGCTGTTGGTAATTTAATGGATAAATTAGAACCATTAGGTGTACATCTTTGTTTCGGTGAAACTTCAGAACTTACTGGAGCTGAAAAAGTTTGCGCCTTAAGAGGCGCAACTCCTGAAGCTTCTAAGAAATTTACTAAAACATGGAGTGATTATAATGATTTTATACTTAAAGAAGCAACTAACGACCTTTCAGAAAGTCAGCCTACAGCAGGCAATATAGCTGGTGGTTTAACAACTATAGAAGAAAAAGCTTTTGGAAATTTCCAAAAAATTGGTTCAAGAAAATTTATTGATGTGTTAACTCCAGCTGAGGAACCTAAAAAAGGTCCCGGTTTATATTTTATGGACACGTCTTCTGCTGCAGGTGAATGTTTAACTTTACAAGCTGCAGCTGGTTTTAATATTCATTTATTTCCAACTGGACAAGGAAATATAATCGGTAATGCTATTGAACCGGTAGTAAAACTAACAGGTAATCCAAGTACAGCAGCAAATATGAGTGAACATATTGATCTAGACGTTTCTGATATTCTAAAAAGAAAAATGAACATGGATCAAGCTGGTGATGCTTTAATAAAAGCTACAGTAAGAGCAGCAAACGGTCGTTTAACATGTGCAGAAGTATTAGGTCATAAAGAATTCATTATGACTAAACTTTTTAGAAGTGCATAATTAACTAATCAACAGCTACAGAAACATAATAAGAGACAGCTTCAATTTCATCATCTGATAATATTCCTTCAAATGCTGGCATAACTCCTATACCTCTTGTAACAGCAATTACAACTCTATTTTTATCTGGTCTTATTTCATCTAAATTAGGACCAATCATTCCAGATGATTGTGCGTCAGATAACATATGACAAGTTGCACAAGTTCCATTATTTAAAAATATTTGTTTACCTTTGTTAAACATTTCATCAGAATTAGAAAACGATGTTAATGACACAAATGATAAAAATATAAGTAAAATTAACAAATTAAATTTTGATAATTTTTTCATTTAGATTTTATATAATTTTTTCTTAAATTAGAGATAGCTCTTCTACCAAAAGCTGCTGATACTCCTAACACTATTGCAAAAATAATAGAAATTATTCCATACTGTATGGGAAAATCTTTAGAAAGATTTTTAATAAAAACTGAAAAAGGACCTAAATTTTTTGTTCCATTGTAAGTTGCTTCTTTAACAGCTTCTTCAACAAAAAAACTATCGTAAGCAATTGCTATACCAACTAACAATAATAGTATTGCCAAAAGAGCTTTCAGCTGAGAACTATCAACAAACTCTCCTATTTTTTGTCCAACCTGAACACCTATAATTGATCCTAAAATTAGCATTGCAACTAAAATTAAATCAATTGAACCATAATTAAATGCGTGAAGAATAGTTACAATTGCACTTACAAAAATAGTAACGAATAATGATGTTCCTGGTACCAACTTAACTGGCATTCCTATAATATAAATCATTGCAGGAACCAATATGAAAGCTCCACCAATACCCATGATTGCAGCAATAAACCCTACTATCAAGCCTATTATAATTGGAGTAAATGCGCTTTCATAAAGTTTTGATTTTTTAAATCTCATTCTTAATGGAAGACCATGAATCCAGTAATGTGAATGTAATTTTTTTCTGACAATAATTTTTTTTCTAGCGCTATCTATTTCTCTTATTCCTTCAACAAGCATTAATGTTCCAATAATAGCCAGTATGTACATGTATGATAAAGAAATAACTATGTTAATTTTTCCAATTTCCTTAAAATAAGTAAATGTAATGATTCCAATTATAGTTCCAAATGTTCCTCCAATAACAATCATGCTTCCCATTTTATAATCCAAAGTATTTTTTAACCAATGAGTTGTTGAACCAGAAACTGATGTTGCTAAAATATTATTTGCTTCATTTGCCACGGCATAAGAAGGTGGAATTCCTAAAAAAATTAAGAATGGAGTCATAAGAAATCCTCCGCCTACACCAAATAACCCGGATAAAACACCAACGATTGTACTAAGAGAAAAAATTGTAAGTATATTTACAGATACCTCTGCTATTGGCAGAAAAACTTCCATTAATAATAATTATTCCTCTAAAATATTAAAGTCAACTATTTGATATAAAAAATATTAATTAATGAATTTGTAAAAAGGTACCTACAATTATAACGCTCCAGTATAGCGCTAAACCTATATACACAACAGCTTTTGAACTAGAAAGTAAAAAATTTTGCGGGTGCTTAACAAGTTTTTTTATATTTATTTTAAAATTGTTAAGCATACTTGCCAAGTAACATAAGATAATAATTTTGCAAGCATTATTTGAAAAATTAATAATATTTTTTTAAAATATTGTTGCTCCAAAGACCTTGATCAAACTACCTTCCTCGCCCAAAACAAGTCTGCCCAAAAATTCCCCTGGCAACTTGGTGCTTGTTTGTTTATAAAGAACGGATACATAAAGACCTCTTCTTAAACAACCAAAAGCTTTACAGTCTTCCGCCAGATTTGTGATCAAATCATTGCTTGCCCATTGTTTACCAAGTTCAATTTCATTTGCTCCATAAAGCATTTGAGATGAAAAATCTCTGGTAAAACCGCCATAATCTTTAATGTTAGATGACTTTACAAGGTTTTGCCATATTGGATCGGCAATTTTTATTATTTCCTTATCTGTCTTATCCAGAAGGCTCATCTAAATAATATATTTTCTAAGAAGCTTCTTTTTTTTCTTTTTCATCAACTATGTGATAGACGGGTGCCTTCTCCATAGAGAATTTTCCAGTTTTTGGATCACGTCTTGATAATGTTAAACAATGCCAGTTTTCATCGTCTAGTTTCATATAATCGCCTCTATAATAATACCCAGGCCAACGTGTTTCTTGTCTAAAAAGGGTATGCTCTGTTACACATTGGGATGTTAGAGTTCTATGTTTTAATTCCCATGCACGCATAAGCTGGTGATAGTCTTCAGCTCCAACATTTTCTAAATCTTCTTGTAACCATTCTAAAAGTTCCAAACCTCTTTTTAGAGTATTTTCATTTGTCATATAATTATATGATATTCCACCTACATATTCGTCCATTATCTTTTGTAAACGTTGAAGACCTTGTATTGGAGATATATAACTTGGAGAAACAGTTCCTCCTGTAATTTCGTTTCTTCCCACAGTGTAATTTTCTAAAGGTTTAAATATAATTTTTTTAAATTCTTCACATTGACTATCGCTAACTTTAATATCTTTGGCTTTTTGCTCTTCAATATACTTAACAGCTGCTTTTGCTGCTAAACGCCCTTCTGTAAATGATCCTGAAGAAAATTTATGGGCACTTCCTCCTACTGTGTCTCCAGCTCCAAATAAACCTTCTACTGTTGTCATTCTATTATAACCCCAAAAATATTCTGGTGGCGAAATATCTTCTGGTCCACTGACCCATGCTCCAGAGCAAGTAGCATGGGAACCCATAACATAAGGTTCAGATGTTGTTAATTCTGGATTTGTATATTTTGGATCAATGTTTTGTGAAGCCCAAACAACTGCTTGGCCAACAGTCATTCCAAGAAAGTTTTCCCATCCCACTGTTTCTAAATGTGGGTCTTGAAATGCTTCTTTTGTTACCATATGAATTGGTCCACCACCAGCCATAACTTCTTGTATAAAAGCATGATTACGTAAACAAGTTGGTGTTGGATGATGATCTATATATTCTCCAACTAATTCTTTTGTTTTTTCATACCATTTTTTTTCATAATTTTCTCCGTTGGCATTTTGAGTGTAAGTTTTTAAATGTAAAAAGTATGCTCCTACTGGGCCATAACCATCTTTAAATCTACACAACACAATTCTATTTTCCATTTGTGTCATTTTAGCTCCAGCTGCAATTGGTAATGCATAAGCTGAGCCATTGCTCCAAGGTGCATACCAGGTTCTACCCATTCCTTCTCCAACTGCTCTTGGTTTAAAAATGTGAGAAGCTCCACCTGCAGAAACAATTACTGTTTTTGATCTAAAGACATGGTAATCGCCAGTTCTCATATTAAATCCTACTGCTCCACCTACTCTATTTTCTTTCGTTTCATCCATTAAAAGGTGTGTAATCATGATTCTATTGTAAATTTTATCAGCAGACTTTTTTGCTGCTTCAGCAACTATTGGTTTGTAACTTTCTCCATGAATCATAATTTGCCACTTACCTTCACGTTGGTAACGGCCAGTTTCTTTATTTCTCATCATTGGTAGACCCCATTCATCAAACATATGAACTGTTGAGTCTACGTGGCGAGCCATATCATAACCAAGATCTTCTCTTACCAACCCCATTAAATCATTTCGAGCATAACGAACATGATCTTCGGGTTGGTTTTCTCCCCATTGCATTCCCATATAACAATTGATTGCATATAAACCTTGAGCTACTGCTCCGCTTCTGTCTATATTTGCTTTTTCAACACAAATAATTTTTAAATCTCTGCCCCAGTGCCTTGCTTCAAAAGTAGCGCCTGTCCCTGCCATACCGCCACCGACAACAAGAATATCACAATCTTCAAAAACAGTTTTTTTACCCACTAATAATAAACTCCTTTTTTAAATGCGCTTTTTTCAACTTTAGGCAATTCCTTATTTGTATTTAAACCTTTAGGCTCAGAATAAAGTGTTTGAGAATTTATTTCACCTTGATTTGGTTTATCACCATCTGCAAGTTTAGGAATAAATTTTCCCCATGGTTTAGTTGTAATTGGTGAAACGAAATCTTTTACTGTTCCATTTCTAAATTTAATTTTCCAAGATATAGTTCCTTTTTCTTCTTCTCTTCTAACTCTAACACTATGGCCCATAGGTGCAAAATCAGCATAACCTCGAACATCTATTGCGTGATTTGGGCAAGCTTTCACGCATGAATAACATTCCCAACAAAAATTGGGTTCAATATTTTTTGCACGTCTAATAGTTTCATCAATATGCATAATATCTGATGGACAAATATCAACGCAGTGGCCACATCCATCACAACGAGTCATATATACAAAAGTTGACATATTTATTTTTTCTCTATCATATTAATAATGTTTTGGCTCATCTCTTTTTATACCTAATCCAAATTGTTTTGGTGCATCTGCTTCTGGCGGCAAATTGTCCCTAGACCCATCAGCCTCAGCTAAATTTTTTTGTATTGCTGCTCCTGGTTTGTAAAACATATGTGCAAATTTTGACCAATACACACCACCAAATAAAACTAGGTTGGATATAATAAATAAAACTAAAAATACTTTGTCATCCCATCTATCATCTAAATTTAAATATTGTAAATATGACCAAATTAAACCAAAAAAAGAAGATGCGACAAGTGCAAGTACAAATAAGTCTGCTTTTATAATTCTATACCATGGTTGAGCTTCTGAATAAACATCAACTCTTAAAAAAAACCAAAACCAACTTCCACCTACAACTGTCATTATTGCACCTACATGCCAAATGATTGGCCAAAAGGAAGGTGTATCTGAAGATGAGTTTGAATAACAAAAAATCATTATTACTGAACCAATCCAAAATAAAATTGTCCCATACATTCCAAGAAGATGAGCTACCCTTCTTTTTCCAGTACCGAGTTCTGATGTTGTGGCAATTTCACTAATAATAGTCTTTGAAATTACAGATATTTTTTCTCCTGAACTTAAAGTTTTGGTAGCTGATAACTTGGCTTTTTTTGCATTTTCAAAAAAGTATTTAACATTTTTTTTATGAATAATATCTAAAAGTGTTCCAACTATAATTAATACTAACATCAATATAACAAAAGATTGCATATAAATTGGCGAGACAGTTTCAGCTAATATTGAAAACGGATTAACCAATAAAATCATGATTTTTTCTCCCTTTAGAAGAAAGTTTTTAGTATAGATGTCAATATAGATCAACCGTTATATCGAGGACAATTCTTAACAGCTTTTTGATAAATATTGGATAAAATTCTATAATTTTTCAAACTTTTTCTTTTCCAATATGGTTTTTTAATTGAATAAATTGAGGCAACTCCTTTACCGGAACCAATCATTATAATTTCATCATACTCATTTAAAGAATCAACATAAATATTGCTTTTTTTTATTCTTTTTAATTTCTTTGAAAAAAATTTAAAAGTTATTCCTTTATAAAAGTTATTTATAGGTGAATATATTTTATTTTTTTTAATAAATAAAAGATTAGAAGTTCCACTTTCTAAAATTTTATTATCTTTATACAAAGCTATATCCATTTTACTTGTATCGATTTTTTTTAGATAACTGAGAATTTTCTTGTATTTCAAATTTTTGTATTCAGGATCAATTCTTTTATAATTAACCAATTTAATAGAAAAATTTAATTTTGGTTTTATTCTTTTTCTTAAAGATATTGATATCATTTGATTATTTGATGCCACTCTAAGTAAGTGATCATAATTTTTTTTATTACTAATATTTAATTTAATTAACTTAAGAATATTTTTTTTAATATTTTTCTTTTTAATTTTATATTTGTTTAATGAATTAATTAAATTATCTATATGATTTCTAAAAAATAAAATCTTTGCTGGTTTTCCTATAATACTCATAGTTGTAAATACACCATAACTATTCCATAAATCCTTGAATTTGATTTCTTTTAAATCTTTATGCCGATAAGATTTTTTTAATAATAGTGTTGCCATTTTCAGTTAAAAAAGATTCGGGGTGAAATTGTACGCCATAAATATTATTTTTTGTATCTTCAATTCCCATTGGTATATTTGATTTAACACATCTCATGGATATTTTTATATTTTTTGATTTGTATGGCTCATGTAATTTCAAAGAATGATATCTACCAACTTTAAATAACATATTCTTTTTAAATAATTTGCTATCTTTTGTTACTTTTATTTTTGATTGGTATCCATGGAAAATATTTTTTTGTTGGACTATTTTTCCTTTTTCATTAAACAATATTTGTTGATACCCTAAACAAATTCCAATAATTTTCTTTTTTCCTTTATATTTATTGTAAATTATAGATGTCAGTGGATAGTCACTAGGCGAACCTGGTCCAGGTGACAAAACTATAGTATCAGATTTATCTAATTTTTTTTTATTAATTTCAAAATAATTTGAACAAAAAACTTTATCGAACTTTGAAAATTGATGAACAATATTCCATGTAAATGAGTCTTGATGATCTATAATATATATCATTTGTATAATTCCAACAAAGATTTGGCTTTAATAAAATTTTCATTAAATTCTTTTTTCGAAGAACTGTCTAATACAACTCCTGATGCAGCTGATATTTCCGATGTATTTTTATAATTTAAAATTGATCTTATAATTATATTGAATCTCATATCATGATTAAATTTTATAAAACCAAAACTACCAGTAAAGATATTTCTATCTTCTGTTTCTTGTTTGTTTAAAAGTTCTAGTGTCCTAATCTTTGGACATCCAATTACAGAGCCTCCTGGCATCATTGATTTAACTATGTTTTTAATAATAGTTTTTTTTTTTAATTTCCCTTGTATCGTTGTTACATAATGAAAAAGATGTTTGTATTCTTCAACGTATTTTTTCTTTAAAATCTTTACAGTTCCTGTTTTACATATTCTTGATAAATCGTTTCTTTCCATATCAACAATCATATTGTGCTCTTTTGTTTCTTTATTATTATTTTTAAAAAAATTTAGTGCTTTTCTTTTGTTAATTTTTTTATTTTTCTTAAGCGTTCCAGCAATTGGTTTTGTGATTATATTATTACCCTTTTTATCAATTAAAGTTTCTGGTGAGCAGCTAACTATAGAAAAATCTTTATCTCTAATCATAAAAGATTCTGGCGAAGAATTAATTTTCATTAATTTCCAAAAAAAATTAACAGGATTAATTGTGGATTTATTTTTATACTTTGTACAAATTTTTATTTGGTAGGTTTCGCCTTCTCTTATTTTTTTAGAAAATAAATTAAATATTTTTTTATATTTTTTATAATTAATATTCAATTTAAATGGGCTTAAAATTTGAGTTTTGTTGAAATGATTTTTAAAATTATGTTTTTTTACTGATGAAATTATTTTTATATGTTTTCTTATTTGAATAACCGTTTCCGGTTTATAAAATATTCCTTTATGAAAGTTAATTTTTTTTTGGTTGTTGATTTTAACACCTAATAAATTACAAAGTATTTCATATCCAAAAAAACCTATAAAAAGATCGGTTTCTTTTTTAAACTTTTTATTTGAAAAAAAATTAAAAAATTTGTTAATATTTTTATTTGTTAATATTATTTTTTTAGAAAAATCAGTATATAAATTATATCCATCTTTTACCTTATATATAATTAAAGGCTTATTAGAATAATATAGTTTTTCTAAATAAGGATTAAATTTCAGATTATGCGAATTGTGTTCTTTCAATGGCTTTCTCTTTTATCGGCAAATGTATCAAGCCTGCAAATAAAGATAAAGCAATAGAAATGTACCATGCATAATCTAGAGATCCATATAAATCATGAAATAAACCACCAAGATAAGCTCCAAGAAATGAACCTACTTGATGACTTAAAAAAACAAACCCATACAACAAAGATATATATTTTGTCCCAAATATGTGACCGACTATCCCATTGGTTGGTGGAACTGTTGATAACCACAAATAACCAAACGTAGCTCCAAAAATTAAAGAATTAACTACATTCGAGGGCATAAATACAAAATATATCAATGACACTCCTCTTAATAAGTAAATTGCACTTAATAATTTTTTCTTACTAATTCTTGTAGATAAATATCCGCTGCTTAAAGTTCCAAAAACATTAAATAGCCCTATGAGAGCTAAAATTGCTGTGGCTGTCCAATCTTCAAGTCCTTTATCTCTTATATGCATTGGAATATGTGTGGCAACTAATGCGATATGCCATCCACAAACAAAAAAACCTAAAGTTAAATAATTAAAACTTTTATTTGTAAATGCTTCCTTTAAAGCTTCCATTGCAGTTTGTTCGTTTTCTTCCTTTTTTATTTCTTGCATAGGAGTTGATAAAAATAATGAAATAACCAATCCAACAATAATCATAGCACCAAAAATAACTAATGTTACATTCCAGCCAAACTCTATAAGTGTAAATTGTGTATACATTGGAGAAACAAAATATCCAAAAGAACCAGCGGCAGTAACAATTCCTGTTGCTATGGTTCTAGAATTTAATGGAAAATGTTTAGCTACTATTGAAACAGGAATACTTATTGCTGTTGCGGCAAGTCCAATTCCTATCAAAATTCCTAAATCAAAAGTAAACCAGAATCCTGTATTAGGTCCATAATTTAAATAATAAATTCCTGCTAAATAAAATAAAAAACCTATAAATACAGCAACTCTCCCACTAAATTTGTCAGTAATTACTCCAAAAATTGGCCCTAAAAGACCCCAGAAAAGTAATTGAATACCCATTGCAAAACCAAACTCGGTTTGTGTGCATCCAAGATCAACTTCAAAATCGAAAAAAAAAAGACCGAAAGTTTGTCTAATACCTAAAGATATAATGACCACTAAACATGCCGCTATTAAAGTAATTAAAGCTTGTTTGTTTGGAATAAACTTTTCTGTCATGTTTTTATAAATTTTAAAGATTTGCTAAGATCTTTAATCAAATCATTAGCATCTTCAAGACCTATATGGAGACGTATTAAATGATGATTTTTTTTTAATTTAAAATATTTTCTTTCACCCATATCAGATTTATGGTTGTAAACTGCTAAACTTGAGTATCCGCCCCAGCTATATCCAATTCCAAAAAATTCTAATGAGTTGATAAATTTGTAGACTGATGACTTGCTTGTACTTTTAATGATTAATCCAAGCAAACCAGATGCTCCTTTATAATATTTTTTCCACATTTTGTAATTTTTGGATGAAGTTTTATATGGATATAAAATATTAGTTATTTTTTTTTGCTTAGACAGCCATCTAATGACATTTTTGGTATTTTCCTGATGTTTTTCCATTCGAAGATCTAATGTTCTTAAACCTCTTATAATCAAATATGCATCATCGGCCGACAACCTATAACCTGATACATGGTTAAACCACCAAACTTTTTTGTAAACTTTTTTACTTACTGCTAAAGTGCCTGCCATTACATCTGAATGACCTGAATAATATTTTGTTGCAGAAGTAATTGATAAATCAAATCCTAATTTTATTGGTTTAAAAAAGTATGCTGTCGCCCATGTATTGTCTATTGCTGAATATATCTTATTCCTTTTAGCAAGGGCAACTATTTTTCCCAAATCTTGAAATTCAAAAGAATTACTACCAGGATTCTCAACGTAAATTAGTTTTGTTCTATTGGTTATTTTTGACTTTAAATCATCAAAACTATTAGGGTTGTACCAAACTGTTTTTATATTAAATTCTTTAAGAAGTTGACTTGTTAATTTTTGTGTTGGACGATAAACGCAATCGGAAATCAATATTTCATCTCCTGGTCTGCAAACACTCATGATTGCAAGTACTACAGCAGCAAATCCTGTTTGAGTTAAAAATACTTGGTGTGATTCTTCCATTTCATTTAAAATTCTCTGCAAAGCTATGGTTGTTTGACTTCCTTGTCTTCCATAATCAAAAAATTCCGCTTTTCCACCTTTGGCAATTTTCTTTTGATGGCTTTTTAATTCTTGTATTGATTTAAAATAAATTGTAGAAGCTCTCACTATCGCAGGATTTGCTGACCTATTTAAGTAATCTTTTGCTGAGTCTTTTAAAAAAGTTTTTAGTGATTTTTTCATAAAAAAATTGCTATGTTTTTACGACAATGCTATATCCCGAAAATAAGTCAATAAAATAATAAAAATAAGGAGATTATGGGATATCCAAAAAAACATAGAGGCCGAAGAAAAATGGGCTCAAAAAAAAGAAGAGCAAGAAAAAAAAATAAGAAAAAATAACTTAAATATTTATTAATGATTATTAATAAAGGTATTCGTTTATTAAGGATTTCAGCATTGTTATTATTTGTAGTGCCCTTTTTGGGTCTTGTTGGATCTCTATCATTACATAATTATTTAGTTTCATATGACTACCCGTATCAAAGTATTTTTCCATTTAAGAGCAACAAAATAGGTTCAACTTTTGAACTTTCTTGTACAAAAGAAAACAATTGGTGTTATGATTATACCGACGGTCTAGATAAAATCTCAAAACTAGATCAATGTTACAAATATTCTATACAAGAACAATTTTTTTCAATAGATGGTCTAAATGAGTTAACAAAATTAGAGTCTGAAGAATTACTAAAAAAAAAAACTCCAATTATTAACAAATATACAATTTCTAACAATCTAAGTGATAAATGTATTATTAATACAAAAGACTATTTTTTTTATAAATTATTTCCAAATATTTATGAATATCTTTCTAAAAAAAAATTTAATTTAGGCACAGCTGAAACAGTAAATCCAATGATTAATGGTGAAACCTCCATAAGCAATATCGTAAAACGTTTTCCAATTAATTATATTTTCAAGCCTCTGATGTATTTAAGTGTGATTTTGATGATATTATATTGGTATTCCTACAATTTAGTTTTAAACAAAATTTTTGAAGCAAAACGTATTAATGTATTTTTTATATTTGGCTTTTTGTCAGCTGTCTTCCTGCTTTTACATGTTTTTTTTCTAGGAAAGGTTTATGACGTTAAAATTTATACTCAAATTAGAAGATCATACATTGTTTTTTTTATTTTGTTTGAATTGTTAGCCCAAGCATACCTTTTAAGTTTTATTTGGAAAAAAAGAAGAGAGCTTAAAAATTATTTTTTTAACTTTATATTGGTGTTAAAATTAATTTTTGTTAGTTTCGTGTGTATTAGTACTACTTTAATATTAGTAATTTTAATTTTTTATGATTTAAGCCCTAAGATAGATTATGCATTAGAATGGAATTATTTTTTGATACTATTGATCTATTATTTATTATCTTTTTTCATTTGGAAAAAATTAACTTTTACTAATCCAGCCCCCACCTAAAACTCTATCACCATCATTGTCTTTTTGATAAAAAACACAAGCTTGACCTGGGGAAATTCCATACTCATCTTCATATAAATTTAGTGTTGGAAATTCCATATTTAAATTAAGTTTTGACCTAATAAGTTTTCCAGTAGATCTAACTTTTACAAAAATTTCTTTTTCAAAAACTTTATTATCAGATAATAAATTTAAATCTCTTAAAACAATTTTTTTTTTTAATAAATCACTTTTTGAACCAACTATAATTTCATTGTGATCTGAATTTATATCAGTCACATATAGCGGTTCTTTAGCTGCAATTTTAATTCCTTTTCTTTGTCCAATGGTAAAATTTACAATTCCTTCATGGACACCGATTACTTCTCCTTTAGTATTTTTAATATTTCCTTTTTTAAAAGCATCTGGTCTTAATTTTTCTATTACTGAAACATAATTACCATTTGGTACAAAACATATGTCTTGACTATCAGGCTTGTCTGCAACATTTAAATCAAGATCTTTTGCAATTCTTCTAGTTTCTGATTTTAAAAGGCCCCCTAATGGAAAACGCAAATAATTTAGTTGATCTCTGGTAGTATTAAATAAAAAATAACTTTGATCACGATTTTCATCCGCAGCTCTATACAGTTCTGTTACTTTATTTTTAGTTATACTTTTAACATAATGTCCTGTGATTAAAGCATCAGCATTTAAAGTTTTTGACTCCTCAAATAAATCGTTAAATTTTACAGTTTTATTACACTGTATACAAGGAACTGGTGTTTCTCCTTTAAGGTAACTTTCTACAAAATTATCCACCACCCCTTCCTTAAATTTATTTTGATAATAAAAAACTTTATGTTCAATATCTAATTTGTTTGCTACTCTTTTAGCATCCATTATATCTTGTCCGGAGCAGCATTGTTTAGAGTGAGCTACTTCTTGTGTGTCGTCAGATAATTTAAGTGTTACTCCAATTACTTTATATCCTTCTTTTTTCATCATTCCAGCAACCGTAGAAGAGTCAACTCCTCCGGACATAGCAACTACTACTGTTGTATCTTTAGGTTTTTTATCTAAACCTAAAGAATTAATTTTAGAATTCATATTGATGCTATTTATACATATTTCTAATATAAGTTAAGATAAATGATTATAAATTTTGAACCAGGAGATAAAGTGGTAAATCCCTCAAATAAAAACTGGGGCATTGGCCAAGTACAATCGATTATAAAAGATAAAGTAACAGTAAACTTCGAAAATGTAGGAAAAAAAGTAATTAATTCAAAAATTATTGAATTAGAAAAAATAAATACATAATGAAAATAGAAGAAACTAAAAAAATTATTTATGATTTAATCGACACTTTTTTAAAAGCTGGTGAAATATCTTTAGAACTTAGAAGAAAAGGACTAATAAAAAAAACTAAATCAGACAGTACTCCAGTTACAAACGCAGATATAGAAGTAAACAACATGTTTACAAAAAAAATTAAAGAATTAACTCCAGAAATTCCAATAGTATCAGAAGAAAATTCTAATAACAAAGACACAAAAAACTTAAAAGACTTTTGGCTGATAGATCCTATAGATGGAACTTATGATTTTATTAATAATAGAGATGAATTTACTTTAAACGCTGCTCTAATAATTAACAAAACTCCTCTAATTGGTATTATAAATGCACCTGAAAAAAAAAGATTATTTTTTTCTTACGGTAAAAATTTCAGTTATGAATTAAAAAATAACCAAGAAATAAAATTAAGCTGCGAAAAGTTATCTAAAAAAGATGAGGTTATAGCAGTTTCATATTCTGAAAATTTAAAACCAGAAATTTCTAAAATTCATAAAAAATTTGGCGTAACAAAACATGTTAAGATGAAAAGTTCATACAAATTTTGTGTTATAGCAACAGGTGAATATGATATATATGTTGCTGAACCAAGAGCATCAGAATGGGATATTGCTGCTGGACATGCAATATTAATTAATGCGGGTGGAATTATTACTGATTTTGAAGGCAAAGAAATATTTTATGGAAAAAAAAATTTTTCAAATCCAAGTTTAATAATAAGAAGATCCGCTATATTATAATGAACGAAACATTAAAAATAATCTTAATAATAATAGTTTCTGTATCAATATTTGGATTAATTATTTTTGTATTTGTAAAAAATTATATAAAAAAAAGAATTCAATATTATTTGGAAATTAAAAATAATAAAAAAAAATTATAACAGAGTAATAATTTTTAAATATTCATCTTTTTTTAAATCCATAACTTTTTTCGAAGTTTCAAAATCAAAACCAGATCTTGCTAATATTGCTATATCTTTTTTATAAAATAGCGGTCTATTGCCTTCTTCTCTAGATGGTCCAATTCTTTTCTTCTTGCATATTTTTATTGCTGAAAAAAAATCTTGATCAACATTGTTCTCTCTAATTTCTTCAATTGTGTCTTGCACAAAACTATCTCTAATTCCTTTGGATAATAAATATTTTCTTATCTTATTGATTGAGTTACCTTTGCGAATAAGATTTTTTGCTTTTGATTTTGAATAATATTTATCATTAATAAAGCTGTTATTTTCTAAATCATCTATAACAATTTCTATTAAATCTGTGATGTTTTTTTTATTAATATTTACATTTCTAGATCTTAGGTATTTTTTTAATAAATAAGTCCTTAATTGCTGTTTTGAAGGTGCATATTTTTCAATATAAGCAAAAGAAAAATTACGCATTTCTTCAACAGTCATATCTAGTGTCTTTTTTTTAATTTTTATAGGAATCATTAAATGATGTAATATAATATATTTTTATATGACCGAACAATTAACTAATTTTTTTACAATTGAAATGATTTATTTGTGGCTGAACATTGGAGCAATCCCATTCTGGTTGATTCTCATGTTTTTTCCTCAATCGAAAGTGTGTAAGTTTTTTGTAAGTTCCATTTTTCCTTACTTTATTTTTGGCTTTTTATATATTTATTTACTGTACTATTTATACATAAATGAATACAATTTTTTAGATAACTTCAAACTCTATCTAGACATTGACGAACTAACAAACTTATTTTCTAATACTTCTTTTTTAATTATTTTTTGGGTTCATTTCATTGCAATCAATTTATTTTGTGGATCGTGGATAGTTAAAGACAGTCAAAAACTTTTAATATCTAAATTTGTAATTTTTCTACCGTTATTAATAACTTACTTTGTTGGTCCTCTTGGAATATTATTTTATTGGATTATAAGAATATTTTTTGCAAAACGTATTAGTTTATATGACTAAGAAAATAGAATTTTATTTTGATATAATAAGTCCTTATTCTTTTTTAGCACACAAGAAAATATCAGAGATTGAAAAAACAAAAAAAATTTTATTTTCATATAAACCAATTTTATTAGGAGGTCTGCATAATTTGTTAGAGATAACAGCGCCAGCTTTTGTTAAATCAAAAAATAAATATTTATCAAGTGATTGCATGATGGTTGCTAAAAAATACAATATCGATTTTAAGTTCAACGACAAATTTCCAATAAGCTCTTTAGATATTATGAGAGGGTTACTGATAATAGATAAAAAAAAAATAAAAGATTATATTAATAGTTTCTTCGAAGCATATTGGTCTATGAACATTGATTTATCAAAAAAAAATGAAATTATTAAAATTTTAAACAATCTAGAAATAGATACTGACAACTTTTTTTTTAAAATTAAAGATAATAAAATAAAAGAAGTCTTAAAAAAATTAACTCACGAAGCTTTTCAAAAAGATATATTTGGAGCTCCTACTTTTATTGTTAATAATAAAATATTTTGGGGTCAAGATAGGTTAGAATATGCTGTAGATGAGTTTGAAAAAAATTAAATTATTTTAAAACCACTTTTTTTCATTGCTGCAAAACCTCCTCCAATGTGAGAAACTTTTTTAAAACCCATTTCTTTAAGTGTTTTTGCAGCAAGAGCTGATCTTCCTCCTGCGGCACAAAATAAAACTAATTCTTTGTTAAGATCTAAATTTTCTCTTTGAACATAAAGACTGTCTGGATGAAGTGAAAATTCTAACAAACCTCTTGATACGTGAAAAGAATTTTCAACACGTCCTTCATTTTGAAGTTCTAATGCATCCCTAATGTCTATCAAATTGCATTGATTATCATTTGATAGATTTATAGCTTCATTTGGAGTGATAGTTTTAACTTCTTTTAATGCTTCTGAAACAAGGGTTTGTGATGATTTAATAGACATAGTATTGTAGATAATATTATAAACGTTTGAATGAAAAAAAACATCATAAAAAAATTATTTATTAGAATATCTAAAATTCTTGGATATGAATTGATTGACCAAAATGAATTTTATTCCCCAACTTTAGAAAAAAAACTCGATGAAGATTTATCAAATAAAAAAAAATCAATAATTGTTCCACTAGGAGAAGTAAAGTTAACAAGAAAGATTACATCTTTATTAATTATATTTAGAACCAATACAAATGTAAATATTTGGGATCAAAACAAAAAAAGAATATTTGAATACCCAAAAATAGATTATGCTACTAGATCACTTAACTCATTGCTAAAAAGTGTAAATTTCCTTAAGAAAAAATATCATAACATTGAAATAGATATTAAAATAATTAATGAAAATACTAATGAAGAAGATTTAAAAAAATTTAAAAATATATCTCAAGCTCAACAAATTAATGTTGAAATAATTAACCACGATTGCAATGAACACAAGACCATAATTAAAGATCAAAATAATAATGAAACTTTCTCTAATTTATCAAGCTTATTAAAGTGTTTTGAAATTGGAAAAAAAAATGGAAAAGATTTGGTGTACTTTGTAGAAGATGATTATTTACATTTTGATTATGCTTTAGAAGAAATGATTTCAACCTATGAAAGAGTTTCATCTCAGTTAAATAAGGAAATTTTTATCTGTCCATCTGACTATCCATATTTTTATATGAATAATGAAAAAACAAATTTACTAATAGGAACAAAAAGGCATTGGAGAACAATAACAAAAACTTTATGCACATTTATGACTTCTATAAAATTTATAGAAATATATTGGGAAAATTTTTATAATAATTGCCTTCAAAGACATGATCCATTTGAAAAATATTTGAATAAAATTTATGAAAAAGAAATTTGTATTTCACCAATAAAATCTTTATCTGTTCATCTTACAAATGTTAACTCTAGTTATGGACTATCACCTTTTATAAATTATAAAAAACTTTGGGATGAAAATGAATAAATGGTAAAAATTATAATGAAAAAAGCTCCAAATTTTCTCTTAGAATCAACAAACGGAAAAATTATTGAGTTAAATAAAGTTAAATCAAAATTTATTGTTTTATATTTCTATCCAAAAGATGATACTCCTGGTTGTACAATCGAAACTAAAGATTTTAATTCTTTATTATCAAAGTTTAAAAGATTAAATTGTACAATATATGGTATTTCCAAAGATAATATTGAAAGTCATAAAAAGTTTAAAAAAAAATATAATGTTAAGTTTGATTTGCTTGCCGATGTAGAAAAAAAGGCTATTAAATCTTACAAGGTATGGGGAAAAAAGAAATTTTTGGGAAAAGAATTTATGGGCTTAATAAGAAGCACTTTTGTTATTAAACAGAAAAAAATATTAAAAGAGTGGCGATCTGTTAAAGTTTTAGGGCATGCAAAAGAAGTTCTTTCGTTTTTAGTTGCTGAAAAATAGGCTAACAGTCTTTATAATTTTTTATAAAGACTGTTAGAATTATATTTATTTATTAAAGATTTCTTTAAGTGCTTTTGCAGGTAAAAATTTTACCTTTTGAGACGCAGCAATTTGGATCTGCTCTCCCGTTCTTGGATTACGTCCAATACGAGCTTTTCTCTTGGCTACTTTATATGTACCAAATCCAGCAATTTTCACAGAATCATCGTTTTTTAACGCATCTAGAATAGTGTTGGTTATAGTGTCAAAAGTACGCTCAGCATCAGCTTTACTTTGGTTTAAAGAACCAGCTAATTTAGCCACTAATTGTTTTTTGTTCATTTTAGCTCCGGTTTTAAAGGTTAAATGCATACTTAACAAAATCCTTGATAATTCAAGCTTTTTTTTAGTGTATTATTAGTTTTTTTACACAATATATTGTGTCAAAAAAGTATTGATTTTATTGACTAATTTAATATTAAAAAACCCTTTAAAATAGACCTAAATCTTTAAGATCGTTAAATGTAGCAAAAAACATCAGAAATAAGAGTAAAAACATTCCGATTCGAAAAAAACCTTCTTGTGTTTTTTGACTTAACGGACGACCTAAAATTTTTTCAAATCCATAAAACATCAAATGCCCTCCATCCAATAAAGGAATTGGAAACAAATTAATTAAACCTAAGCTTATAGAAATATAAGCCATTATACTTAAAAAAGGAACAATTCCAAACTCAGCTACTTGACCAGTTATCTTTGCAATACGAATGGGTCCGCCTAATTGTGAGCTATCTCCTGAACCAGTTAAAATTGAACCTAAATATTTTAATGATGAAAAAGTTACAAAATAAACTTCATTGATTGAATGATACAAAGCTTGGGCTGGTCCTAATTTTATATTATTAATTTTATTATTATATGGACTTAATGTAATTCCTACCATTCGTTTTTTAATTTTATTTCCTAAATTGTCTTCAGTTTCAACTATATCGGGTTTTACTTTATAAAACTTTTCTTGATTATATCTAGATACTTTAAAATCAATATATTCAGAAGTAGACATTGCTATTAATTTGGAAACTTCAAGGATGCTTACTATTTCGGTTCCATCTATTGCTAAAATAATATCATTTTTCATTAATCCAGCTACTTCTGCAGGACTATCTTTTTTTACTTCATTAATTACAGCTGGAGTAAAATCTTTTCCAACAAACATATAAATAGACATAAATATAAGAATTGCTAAAATAAAATTAGCTAATGGGCCGCCAAAAACAATAAGAGACCTTTGATACAAAGGTTTTAAAGTAAATAATTTTTTTCTATCTTCTTCATTATATTTTTTTAATATTTCGTCTTGATCGGCTTGAGAAAAAACATTTCTATCCCCAAAAAATTTTACATATCCTCCTAGAGGAATCCAGCACACTTTCCATCTAGTGCCAGATTTATCGTTCCATCCTAAAATCTCTTTACCAAAACCTATTGAAAAATCTGTTACTCCAACTCCATATTTTTTAGCAAAATAATAATGTCCATATTCATGAATAAACACAACAACAAGAATAAGTATTAAAAAAGGTATAATAAAATCAAACATTTGTATTTATAATAAACATTTTATTTAATTTTCCAAGTAAGCATTGGAGATATGGTTGCTAAGAAAAATGACAAAAAAAGCAATGATTGTGACATAAATGTAGGAAAAATATTATGCGGAAGCAAAATACCTATTAATATAGATTTTGTAAAATCTGGACTAGGAAATAACATAAGACCAATAACTAATCCAAATATAATAGAAATATAAGAGTTTTTTTCTTTAATTGATTTATTATAAAAACTACTGAAAACAGTTAATACAGCCGCACAACAAAAGAGGTCTGCAAGTAAAAAAAGATATAGAATACTAAAACCTTTTGATGCAATATAAAAAGCAATCAATGATAAAAAAATAATGAAATACTTCGATAATTTAAGATAATCCCCATTAAATTTTAATATTTTATTTCCATCAACTACAATTAAACTTGAAATGGCATTAATCAATGTATCAATGCTGCTTACAGTCAGAGAAATAGAAAGTAAAATTATAATAATCGATAAACTCCATACTTTGTCTTTCAAAAGCAATGAAAAAAAAGCTAAATCTGGTATTACGCTGTTATTTGCAGATACAGAAATTAAACCACAAAATCCCATAAAAAATACTATTGGAATAATAATTAAAAAAGAAATAACTAAACTTTTTTTTAAAACTTCATTGTTTTTAGCAGCATAAACTCTTTGCCAATTACCTTGATGAAAAAGATTGGTTGCGGCAACTGCAACAAAAAAGGTCAATCCTGCTGTAAAATTAGTTAAATTATTAAAACTTAATAATCGTGGTTGATTTCTTTTAATAAAATTAAAATTAAATTCACTGTAATTAAACGAAATTAAATATCCAAAAACAACTATCAGTAATGTCATCAAAACTATAAACTGAATATTGTCTGTAAAAATTGAAGCTCTTAAACCACCATACAATGTATAAATAAGTGAACTAAAAATAATAATAAAAGCTGTAATCCATAGATCGGTTCCGGAAATATAATTAATTAACATTGAGACAGCAGTAACTTCGGCTATCAAGAATATTGTCATATAAAAAATTGATAAAAATAAAATTAATTTAAACAATTTTAATCCAAATTTAATTCTAATTACTTCTATTAATGTTTTACATTTTGAAAAATTCTTCCTGAATTTTTCTCCTAAATAAATTAAAATAAACAAAGGAAATGCTGTACCAAGTGCATAACCTATTACTGCTCCGATACCTCCCCATGTAGCTGCTGATGCTGGGCCGAATAAAATCCAAGCACCTAAAGCAGATGCAACTAAGCTTGTGGTTAAAGAAAAGATTCCAACTGATCTATTTGCAACTAGATAATTATTTATTCCCTGATATTTTCTAGAATATAGAATGCCTAATACTAAAAATAATATACTTATAAAAATTGTTAATAATATTGCCGATGATTGATTTAGAATATTTATATTTTGCATTCTCCCTTTCTGAATTATCGGACAGGTTCTAAGAGTATATTCTCAGTCTTTCGACACCCCTTAATAATTAAAATTATATCATGATAAATTTAAAAGCAAACAATATGATCTATAATTATAGGTCTTTTTATTCCAAATTTTTCATCAACCTCATGTTGATGTATATGATGAGAATGTACAAAAACTGGTATGAGTTTGTTACTTGGAGTTTTAAGAGTATAAATAAAATTAGTACCTCTAAATTTTCTATCTACGACTTCAAGTTTAAGATTACTTTTATCGTCATGTTCTAAATCTTCTGGTTGAAGTAATAACTGAACTTTTGATCCTTTTGGGTAATGTTTAATAAAATTTCCTTTAATTGTTCCAAGATCATCATTTTCAAGACTATTTTCACCTGTAACCTTTGCAGGAATAAGAATTCCTCTATTTAGAAAATTTACAACCTCAATAGAATTTGGAAAATGATATACATTATAGGGATCATCAAACTGCTTAAGTTTCTCTTCTAAAATTAAACCGCATTTATTTCCTAAATAAAAAGCTTCGTAAGAATCATGAGTAACAACAATGGTTGTTATTTTTAAATCATTTAAAAGTTTTTTTAGTTGAACTTGTATTTCTTCTTTAAAACTTTGATCAACGTTTGATAATGGCTCATCTAACAACAAAAGATCAGGCTGTGTAACTAATGATCTAGCGAGAGCTGCTCTTTGTGCTTCTCCTGCGCTTATTTGGTGAGGATATTTACTTAATATTTTTTCTATATTTAATAATTTAATTATTTTTTTAGGATTTATTTTTTTTTTTCCATTAAGTTTTTTTGCTTCGGCACCTATATATATATTTTTTTCAACAGTATAATGAGGAAATAAACTATTTTCTTGAAATGATAGAGATATATTGCGATTTTCAGGTTCAATATGATCTCTTGCAGAAGATAAAATATTACCTTTAAGTTTTATTGATCCAGATTTAATTTTTTCTAATCCTGCAATTGTTCTAAGAATTGTAGTTTTGCCTACACCTGATGGTCCTAAAAGACAAATTATATCTCCCTTATTTTCAATATTAAAAGAGACATTTCTTACTTTAGTTTTTCCTCCAGCTCTAAAACTAACATTTTTAATTTCTAAAAAATTTTTACTCATCTATATCTCTTAAAATATAATTAGACGTAAGTAAAATAAAGAAACTTGCAATAATTATCAAACATAATGATGGGACGGCAGCAGCTTCCAATAAATCCTCTGATGCAGAAATATATGCTGTAGTTGCAAAAGTCTCAAAATTAAATGGTCTTAAAATTAGTGTAATTGGCAATTCCCTGATTATTTCTAATGAAATTAATATAATAACAAATAAAAGTGAATTTCTTAAATAAGGAATGTGAATATTTAAAAAAGTTTTTGTTTTAGAATATCCAAGAAGATAAGCACTTTCATCAACAGCAATGTTTATTTTTTCATATCCAGACTTTATTCCATTAAAAGCTAATGAATAAAATCTTATAAAATAAACTAGAACTAAACCTAAAACCGAACCAATAAATATTTTTTTTATTGATAAAAATCCTAATTCCTTAATCATATTTTCATCAAACCACGCTATAAAAGTTATAAAAGCTATAGCAAGAATTACTCCTGGTATTGCATAACCAGAAATTGATAAAGTAGATAATATATTTAAAATTTTTTTATTTGAAACTCTATTTCCATAATTAGATATTAAAGCAAAAAATATTAAAACTAAACTTGATAAAGAAACTAAATATAAAGTATTTAACAAAAGATCAATTATTTGTAAGTCAATCAAATTCTCAGGGAATTTAATTGTCCAATATAACATTTGGCTCAAAGGAAATAAAAAACTTAAAAAAAATAAAATTAAACAAAATGAAAATGCAAAAAAAGATTTTTTTCCATAAAGTTTAATTTTTTCTTTTTTCTTAAATCCACCTTTTGTTTCCAAATGATACTTGGCTTTTTTTCTAGATAAATTTTCAGTTACAAATAATATAAAGATAAATAACAAAAGAAAAAAAGATATTCGATTTGCGAATGCCAAATCATCAAAAGCTATCCAAGCGTTATAAATACCGGTTGTTAAAGTGTTTACTGAAAAAAAATCTACCGCTCCAAATTCAGCTAATGTTTCCATTGCGACTAAAGATAAACCAGCAACAATAGCAGGACGTGCCGCAGGCAATATTATTGAGTAAAAAGATTTAAATTTTGAGAAACCAAGATTTTTTCCTAATTCTATTAAACTCTGTGATTGATATAAAAATGACGATCTTGCAAGTATATATACATAAATATATAGCGAGAAAGATATTGATAATATCAAACCAAACATGCCGTCTAATTTTGGAATATGTTTGTTATAATTTCCATCCCCAAACAAATATTTTAAGATTGTAAATGCTGTGCCATAATTTTCAAAAAAAGCGAATAAAGAATAAGCATATATATAAGGAGGTACCGCAAAAGACAGTATTAGAGCCCATTTAAAAAAATTGGCACCAGGAAACTGATAAAAAGAAACTATATATGCTGAGCCTACTCCTAATATAAATGTTAGAAACAAAACTCCAACCAATAGAGTTAATGAATTAAATATATATTCGAGAAAAAAAGTTTGTTTAAGAATTTCAAAATAATTTGATGTATCTTCAAAAAAACTTGAAGATACAGTTAAGATAGGGATCACAACAATTATTGAAATCAATAAGGAGCTTAGGTACCAAATATTTAAATTTCTCATTTAAAAAAAATTATAGTTCCCGTATCTATAAAGTACAACTTTAAAGATAGGGAACTATATTAGGTAGAAATACTATCTAAAAATCAAAAACTTTAAGGATGTGTGGAGCCTCTATTTTCTTAATTTCAGATAATTTTCTTTTATTTATTCTGATATTCATTTTTTCACACTCTATTGTACATGGAGAACATGACTTAGCTGATTTATTATAATCAATATCAGTAATAAATTTTTTTTTTCCCATATTACTTCCAACCAGCAGCTGTCATTACTTCTAATGCAGCAGCTTGATGTTTTCCATAACTAGAAACTTTTGTTTTTAGGTCTTGTTTAAAATCTAATCCCAAATTGTTTACTACTAATGGACTTGGTGAAACACCAGAAATCATTGGAAACTCAAAAGTATTATTAGTAAAGTGTTCTTGAGCTTCAGGTGATAATAAATAGTCAACAAGCGCAATAGCATTTGCTTTATTTGGGGCACCTTTAACTAGAGCAGCACAACTAATATTCATGTGTGTTCCTCTGCCATCTTGATTTGGAAAAAATGCTTTAACTTTTTTAGCAGCTTCTTGTTGTTCTGCACCTTTGTTGCCAGATAGCATAAGAGCTAAATAATATGTGTTAGCTACAGCAATATCAGCTTCTCCGGCAGCTACTGCCATAATTTGAGCTCTGTCGTTTCCTGTAGACTCTCTAGCCATATTTGCAACAACTCCTTTTGCCCATTCAGCAGTAGCTTTTTTTCCATTATTCTTAATTAATGAAGCTACAAGAGATTTATTGTAAATGTTGCTTGATTTTCTAATTACTAATCTACCTTTCCATTTTGGATCAGCTAGACCTTCATAAGTCATTCCAGATAATTCTGCGCCAGTAACTCTTTCTGGCGAGTAATAAATTATCCTTGCTCTTTTTGCTACACCTACCCAGTGTGTTGTTCTAAAGTTTTTTGGAACAGATGATTTAATTGTAGAAGAAGTTAATCCACTTTGCGTCATACCCTTTGCTTGAAAAGCACCACATCTTCCAGCATCAGCTGTAATGTAAAGGTCTGCTGCAGAATCTGCGCCTTCTTCGATCATTCTTTTTTCTAAAGCACCTGATTTCCCGTTAATTAAATTTACCTTAATTCCAGTAGCTGCTGTAAATTTTCCGTAAAGTTCAGCATCAGCTTTGTAATGTCTTGCATTAAAAATATTTACTTCTTTTGCAATTGCAAAAGTTGATACAACTAATGAAAGAATCAAAGATAAAATTGATATTTTTCTCATAATATTCTCCTTTTATTTATATTCTTATAATGAGAATGATAACTATTATCAATAATAATGATTATCAATATCAAGAATGTCACAGTCAGGTTTTTCCAAAATAATATGATATTTAGTTTATTTTTAGGTTAAAATTCCCATTCTGATATTTTGCTATATAGGAAGTTTCTAAAAGCCTGCACTCTAGCTACATTTTTCATAGATTGAGGATATACAAAATGAGCTTCAGTGATAGGACCTTCAATATTAGGTAGTATTTTAACAATATTTGGTTGTTTAATTGTCAAATAATCTGGCAAAGCTGCTAATCCTACTCCGCTTTGTACAGCTAGCAATAACCCATAAACACTATTAACTTTCATAACAGTTTTCCTTTTTTTATTATCCTTCATGCCAAGCTTTAGAGCCCAATCAGGATTATAAACTGGTGAAGGGTTTCCTTTGCCATAAGATATAAATTTGTGCTTATTTAAATCGTTTATCGTTTTAGGATAGCCATATTTTTCTAAATATTTAGGTGATCCATATATATGGTAGTTAATATCAATAAGTTTTTTTTGAATATAGTTTAGTTGTTTTGGCCTTCTCATAAATATACCAATATCTGCTTGTCTTGTACTTAAATCTAACTCTTTATCGTCAAAAATGAGCTCAACTTCAATTTCAGGATTTAATTGCATAAATTCTTGTATTCTTGGTGTTAGCCAAGTTGTTCCGAAACTTACGACAGTGGTAACTATAAGTTTCCCACTCGGTTTATTCTTTTTATCTCCTAAGGATGTCTCTACTTCTTTAAGCTTACTAATTACTTCATGAGCTGTTTTATATACATATTCTCCATTTTCAGTTAATGTTAGGCCTCTAGCATGTCTTTCGAATAATTTTACTTTTAAATCATCTTCTAAAGATTGAATTTGTCTACTAATTGCAGATTGGCTTAAGTTTAAGTTTACCGTAGCGTTCGTAAAACTTCCCGCTTCAGCAACAGCATGAAATATTTTTAACTTATCCCAATCCATTATTTGTTTACATCAACTACAATTCTTCCAGACGTTTGGCCTTTGAGCATTTTAGGAAAGATATTTAATAATTCTTCCATCGAAACTACTTTTACGTTTTCATTTATAATATTAAAATCAATTAAATTTAAAACCTGACTCCAAACAAATTCTCTTCTTTTTTTACTTACCGCTACTGAGTCTATTCCCCAAAGTTTTACACCTCTTAAAATAAAAGGCATTACACTTGTATTTAATTTGATTCCTCCAGCATTTCCACATGCAGCAACAATTCCAGAATGTTTAGTTTGAGAAATTGCATGAGCTAAAATATTTCCACCAACTGTATCTACAACTCCATCCCATATACTTTTACCCAATAACTTTGGTTCACCTTCAAATTCTTTTCTATCTATAACGCTTGTGGCACCTAGTTTTTTTAAGCTTTCTGTTTTGTCCATTTTGCCAGTAACGGCAGTAACATTATACCCAAGTTTAGACAAAACCATTACTGCTATAGAGCCAACTCCACCAGTTGCTCCAGTTACAAGAACATCTTTTATTTTTTCACCTAATAAAATTTCTTCTCTAGCTTTTATAGCAAAAGCACACATTAAAGATGTAAATCCAGCTGTTCCAAGTATCATTGCTTGTTTAGTCGATATACCTTTTGGAGACTTAACTAAAAAATCTTTTTTTACTTTTGCATATTGAGAATATCCACCGTGAGAAATTTCTCCAACTCTGCAACCTGTAATTATAACTTCTTCATCTTTTTTAAAACTATCTGTGTTACTCTCAACCACTTTTCCTGAAAAATCGATTCCAGGTATTCTTGGAAATTCCTTTACTAGTTTTCCACCATTATTTAAAATTAATGCATCTTTGTAATTTAAATCTGAATAATCAATTTTTACCAAAACATCACCCTCTAGAATGTTTTTATTTACTTCTTTAATTTCTCTTGAAAAATTTTCACCTTTTTGATTAATGACTATTGCTTTAAAAGTTTCTGACATTATTTTCATTTAATATAAAAAATTTATTTACTAATAAATCTTAAATATCTATTTTGATAACTTAAATCTTCTTTAAATTTTCCCAAATAATAATTTGTAACAGTTGTAGCTTGTTCTTTTTTAATTCCTCTCATTGTCATACACTGGTGAGTAGCATCTATTGATACTGCAACACCTTTTGCATCTAAAGATTCCATTAAAGTATTAGCGATTTGCATTGTTAATCTTTCTTGTGTTTGAAGTCTTTTTGAAAAAACTTCTACAACTCTCGCGAGCTTACTCAATCCCACCACTCTATTATTTGGAATGTAAGCAACGTGCGCCACTCCAATTATCGGGGCCATATGATGTTCGCAATGGCTTTGTATTGAAATATTTTTTTGGATTACCATATCGTCATAACCTTGTACGTCGCCAAATGTTTTTTCTAAGATTTTTTTAGGGTCCTCATTGTAGCCCTTAAAATATTCTTTAAATGCTTTGACTAGTCTTCTTGGTGTAGATTTTAGACCTTCTCTTTCTGGATCTTCACCTATATATTTAATAATTTTAATAAAAGCTTGTTCTGCTTCTTCTTCAGAGACTTTATTATCTGAATTCTTTAAATTTTCATTTTTTACTAACTTCATAACGAGCGTTATATATATAAATCCTTATTTTTAAAATATTTAATATATTCGCCAATATGCTAAATAATTCCATATATATATGTTTAAAAAAAGAGAAAATGTCGCTGAAATAGAAGAAGGTAATCTTTTATCTCCTAAATTTGATAATGATGGTCTAATCCCTGTTGTGACAACGTGCGCTACTACAAAAGAAGTTTTAATGCATGGATATATGAATGTTGAGGCTCTGAAGCTTACTATAGAAACTAAAGAAGCTCATTATTGGAGTAGGTCTAGAAAACAAATCTGGCACAAAGGTAAAACAAGTGGATTTTTACAAAAAGTTAAAGAAATTAGAATTGATGATGATCAAGACTCAATTTGGTTAAGTGTAGATATAGGAGATGGTGCTAGTTGCCATGTAGGATACAAATCTTGTTTTTATAGATCCATACCGCTTGGAAAAATTGATAATGGAAGAAAAGTGGAAATGAAATTCGAAGAAAAAGAAAAAAAATTTGACCCTGAAAAAGTTTATAAAGGACAACCAAATCCTACCAAAATTTAATGAGTGAAAAACAAAAAAATGTTTTAGGTGAAGACTTGGAAGAATGTTCAAACGATCCTTTAACTGGGTGGTTCAGAGACGGATGTTGTAATACAGATGAAAATGATCATGGATTACATACAGTTTGTGTAAAAGTTAATAATGAATTTTTAGAATGGTGTAAGGAAGCAGGTAATGATTTAATAACACCTCATCCTGAATTTGGTTTTCCAGGACTAAAAGATGGAGACAATTGGTGCGTCTGCGCAGCATGGGTTGCTAGAGCAATTAATGCTGGCAAGGGATGTTCTATCTATTTAAAAAAAACTCACGAAAATACTCTTAAAGTGGTTCCTATAGAAAAATTAAAAAAATTAGCTATAGATCTTTCTTAATTACATGTTACCGTATTTGGGACCCCCTCCTCCTTCGGGAGTAACCCAATTAATATTTTGCGAAGGTTCCTTAATATCGCAAGTTTTGCAGTGAATACAATTTTGAGAATTTATTACAAACTTTTTTAAATTATTTTCTACCTGAATTTCATAAACTCCTACAGGACAATATCTTTGCGCAGGTTCATCAAATTTTTCAAGTGTATAACTTATGGGTAAATTATGATCTTTTAATTTTAAGTGTACGGGTTGATTGTCGGTATGATTAGTTCCAGTTAGATATACAGAACTAGTTTTATCAAAAGTTATTACGTTATCTGGTTTTGGATAATCTATCTTAGGCATTTCATTTGAGGGTTTTAAAGAATCATGATCGGCATGTTTATTTTTTAAAGTAAAAGGTAATTTTCCTCTAAATAAAATTTGATCAATACCAGTAAAAATTATTCCTAAAATTAAACCCCAACTAAAACTTGGTTTAACATTTCTTGCTGCATATAGTTCTTTATAAACCCAGCTTTTTTTAAATTTATCTTCGTAAGAAGATAAACTTCTATTTTCTTTTAAATTTTCAATAATTGTTTCAGCTGCTATCATTCCACTTTTCATTGCTGTATGTGAACCTTTGATTTTTGGCATATTTAATGTGCCTGCATCACAACCAACTAATAATGCTCCTGGCATATACATTTGAGGCAAACTTTGAAGACCTCCTTCGATAAGAGCTCGAGCTCCATAAGAAATTCTTTTTCCTCCCTCAAGTATTTTTTTTATCGCCGGATGTGTTTTAAATCTTTGAAATTCATCAAAAGGTGATAAATGTGGATTTTGATAATCTAAACCAATTACATAACCTAAGAAAACCTGCTTATTTTCTGCATGATACACAAAGCTTCCTCCGTAAGTATTATTATCTAGCGGCCATCCAGCTGTATGCATTACCATGCCTTCTTCGTGTTTTTCTTCATTAATTTCCCATATTTCTTTAAAACCTATTCCATATTGCTGAGGATCTTTTCCTTTGTTTAATTCAAATTTATTAATAAGTTGCTTTCCTAAATGCCCTCTACATCCTTCTGCAAATACAGTTACTTTTGCATGTAATTCCATACCTGGTTCAAAGCTATCTTTTTTATTTCCTTCTTTATCGAGACCCATATCTTGAGTTACAACTCCTTTAACTGAGCCATCTTCGTTATATAAAATTTCACTTGCGGGAAAACCTGGAAATATTTCTATACCTAGAGCTTCAGCCTGTTCGGCTAACCATCTACACAAATTTGCTAAACTAATAATATAGTTTTTGTGATTTTGTTGGACTTTAGGAAGTAACCAAGTAGGCCAACTCAATGATTTTGTTTTTCCTAAAAAAAGAAATTTTTCTTTAGTTACTTTAGTTTTAATTGGAGCATTTAATTCTTTCCAGTTAGGAATTAATTCATCTAAGGCTTTAGTTTCAAAAACATTTCCTGACAATATATGTGCACCTACTTCAGATGCTTTTTCTAAAAGGCAGACATTAATATCTGGATTTAACTGCTTTAACTTAATAGCAGTTGAAAGACCTGATGGTCCACCACCTACGATGACTACATCGTATTCCATCACTTCTCTGGACATAATATTATTTTTTTACAGTATTTGTTATTTTTGTATAGTGTTTAATTTGTTCAATTCTTCTAAAAATTGAGGAAGAGCTTCGAACAAATCAGCTTCTAAGCCATAATCAGCAACACTGAAAATTGGTGCTTCACCATCTTTGTTAATAGCGACAATAATTTTACTTTCTTTCATTCCTGCTAAATGCTGGATAGCACCTGAAATTCCTACGGCAATATATAAATCTGGCACAACAACTTTTCCTGTTTGTCCCACTTGATGATCGTTAGTTATATATCCTGCATCAACAGCTGCACGTGATGCTCCAATTGCAGCATTTAGTTTATCTGCAATTGCAGTGATTAATTTAAAATTATCTCCACTACCCATTCCTCTACCTCCGGAGATTACAACTCTAGCAGTTCCAAGTTCTGGTCTATCAGATTTAACTTCTTCTCTTTTTATAAATTTAGTTAAGGTTGTTGCTTCAGCTTTTTCAGCTTTTACAATCTCAGCAGAACCTCCGCTTGACGGAGCTGGATCAAAAGATGTTGGTCGTATCGTTATACATTTTTTTGTATCTGTACTTTTTACTGTTGCAAATGCATTTCCTGCATAAATTGGTCTTAAAAATGTATCAGCTGAAATTACTTTAATAATATCGCTAACTTGAGATGTGTCTAATAATGCTGCAATTCTTGGCATTAAATTTTTACCAAATGTATTTGCGGAACAAACAATATGAGAATAATTTTCTGAATTTTTTATAACAGCTGGGGTAAAATTTTCAGCTAAATAATTTTCATAAATTGCATCGTCTAAGTGAATTACTTTTTTTACATTAGGAACTTCAGAAATTGACTTGGCTACTGCTTCACAAGAGTGGCCAATTACCAAAACATGTAAATCTTGATCAATTTGAGATGCAGCAGTAATTGTATTTAAAGTAAAAGGCTTAATCTCTTTGTTGTTGTGTTCTGCTATTAATAGTACTGACATTATATTACTTTTGCCTCATTTTTTAATTTTTGGACTAGCTCAGCTACGCTAGCAACTTTAATCCCGGCTTTTCTCTTTGGTGGCTCTTCAACTTTAATTTGTTCAATTCTTGGTTTTATATCAACGCCTAAGTCTGAAGCATTAATTTGTTCTAATGGTTTTTTCTTTGCTTTCATAATATTTGGTAACGATGCATATCTTGGTTCATTTAACCTTAAATCACATGTTACAATTGCAGGAATATTCACTTCTATGGTTTCTAATCCTTCATCAACTTCACGTATAACTTCTAAAGATTTTTCTTTAACTTCAACTTTCGAAGCAAATGTTGCTTGTGGATAGTTTAAAAGTGCTGCTAACATTTGACCTGTTTGATTACAATCATCATCTATTGCTTGCTTGCCCATAAAAATTAAATCTGGTTTCTCTTTGTCTACAATTTTCTGTAAAATTTTTGAAACTGCTAATGGCTCAATTATTCCATCAACCTTAACATGAATGCCTCTATCCGCTCCAACAGCTAAAGCTTTTCTTACTGTTTCTTGAGCTTTATCTTCTCCTACTGTGACTGCAATTACTTCTTTGACCTTTCCAGACTCTTTTATTTTAACAGCTTCTTCAATGGCATTATCATCTGGTGGATTTGTTGACATTTTTACATTTTCAGTAACTACACCAGTGCCATCTTCTTTAACTCTAACTTGGACGTTATAATCAATAACTCTTTTAACTGCGACTAATATTTTCATTTAAGTTCTTAGCAATTTATTTTCTGGATCATATGGACTCTCGTCTAAAATTGTAGCGTCATACATTTTGCCCAAAATATCAATTTTTAATTTTTGACCAGATGTCGCAAGTTCTGGTTTAACCATTCCTAAAGCTATAGATTTATTTAATCTAAATCCAAAATCTCCACCTGTTGCTCTACCTACAACTTTATTATTTTGATAAATAGGATTATTTCCAAGGACATCAGCATCTGTTACATTGTGCACTTCAAGAGTGACTAGCTTATTATTAAAACCTTTTTCTCTCCATTTATTCAAGGCTTCGAGACCAATAAAACTACCTTTGTTAGGGTGAATAAATCTATCTAGGCCAGACTCATATGGTGAATATTCAATTGATAATTCAGTTCCAACTAATTTGTATGATTTTTCAACTCTTAAACTGTTCATTGCTCTAATTCCATACGGTTTTAAACCTAAATCTTTTCCAGCTTCCATTAATTTATCAAATATATGATTTTGATATTCCATAGGATGATGTAGCTCCCAACCTAGTTCGCCTACAAAATTAACTCTCATTGCATTAACTGGCGCATTACCAACATTTATGTTTTTTGAACTTAACCATTTAAAGTTTTCATTTGAAAAATCATCCTTTGAAACTCTTTGCATTAATTCTCTTGCTTTAGGACCTGATATAACTAAAACCCCTATGCTATTTGTTAAATTTTCAAATTGAACTGATCCATCTTTAGGCATCCATTTTAAAATCCAATCATGATCTAATCTTTGAAAAGCTCCAGCAGATACTAAATAGAAACTGTCTTCAGACTCTCTCATAATTGTAAACTCAGAATGGACACCTCCTTTTGTATTAAGTGCATGGCATAAATTTATTCTTCCAACTTTTTTTGGTAATTTATTAGCAACCAAATAATCTAAAAATTCTTCCGCTTTGGGTCCTCTAACTCTACATTTTGCAAAAGCCGTCATGTCTAATAGACCAACGTTTTCTCTTACATTTTTGCACTCTTTTTCAACTGCTTTAAACCATTTTGATCTTCTAAACGACCAATCATCTTTTTGTTCCATGCCATCTGTTGCAAAAAAATTAGCTCTTTCCCAGCCAAATTTTTGTCCAAAGACAGCTCCTAAATTTTTTAATCTCTCATAACATGGTGCGGTTCTTAAAGGTCTAGCTGCACCTCTTTCCTCATCTGGATAATGAATTATAAATACATTTCGATAAGCTTCCTCATTTTTTTCTTTTAAATAAGATTTTGTTGCATAATCCCCATATCTTCTTGGTTCAACTCCAAGCATATCAATTGTTGGTTCTCCATCAACAATCCATTCTGCAAGCTGCCAACCCGCTCCACCTGCTGCGGTAATTCCAAAACTATGTCCTTCATTAATCCAAAAATTTTTTAAGCCCCATGCAGGACCAACGATAGGGTTACCATCAGGAGTATAGCAAATTGCTCCGTTATAAACCTTTTTAACTCCAACTTCTCCAAAAGCTGGAACACGATGCATTGCACCTTCTATGTGAGGGGAAAGTCTCTCTAAATCTTCCTGAAATAATTCATATTCTGAATCTTTTGATGGGCCATCTACATAACAACAAGGAGCGCCATCTTCATAAGGACCTAATATTAAACCTCCCGCTTCTTCTCTCATATACCATCGACTATCACTATCTCGAAGAACTCCCATTTCTGGAAGACCTTCCTTTTTTCTTTTCTGTATTTCTGGATGAGGTTCGGTAACTATATACTGGTGCTCAACTGGTATTACCGGAATATCTAATCCAACCATTTTTCCTGTCTGTCTTGCAAAATTCCCTGAGCAAGAAATGATATGCTCACACTCAATAGTTCCTTTATCAGTTTCTACAACCCAGCCATTTTTCGTTTGTTTAATTCCAATTACTGTTGTGTTTCTATAAATTTCTGCACCCCTATTTCTTGCGCCTGTTGCTAATGCTTGAGTTAAATCAGCTGGTTGAATATACCCATCTTCTGGGTGTTGTATTGCACCAATTAAATCTTCAGTATTACAAAGTGGCCAAATTTCTTTTACTTGTTCTGGTTTTAAAAATTTTACGTTTACACCTATAGTTTGCGCAACACCTGCATACTGGTGGTATTCATCCATTCTATCTTTTGTGCTAGCTAATCTAATATTTGATACAACACTAAAACCTACATTTTTCCCTGTTTCTTCTTCTAGAGTTTTATAAAGATCTACTGCATATTTATGAAGTTGGCCCACTGAATAACTCATATTAAAAAGTGGCAATAACCCAGCTGCATGCCAAGTAGAACCCGAAGTTAATTCTTTTCTTTCAACAAGAACTACATCTGATAAACCTTTTTTTGCTAAATGGTACAGAGCGCTAACTCCTACCACTCCTCCTCCTATAACAACTACTTTTGCTTTAGATTTCATCAAGCGATTTCTACTAAATTTTTATTATTAACGAAACAAAATTATACATTAAATAGATGAACCTAAAATTATAGGCTGAGAGACTGCTGTAGTTAGCCAGCAGTCTCTTAATGGGCCTTCTTCAAGATATTTTTCAACTTGCCATTTAAACTTATAATATTTTTTTTTATCATCTAGTACTGTAACCTCAAAAGTTGCCACACTCTCAGATACATATATTGGCTCAATTGTATGTTCATAATGGTTTATTAACATTGAGTAGCCTTCTGCTTTTAACATTTTTTTAAATCTTTCTAGGGGGCCAGTAATTTTCTTATTATTTGGATGAGCAAATTTCCAGGTTTGTATTATGCCATTATCTTTTGAAGGCTTATCATTATTCATTAAGCTTATTAGCTGTATTTTTACTACCTGATAGGGCTGGATATCAACATTGGGTTTTATTAAATCAGCATAAGCAATAGATGAAAAAAACAAGTAAATTCCAAATAAAAAAATTTTTAATAAATGCATTTTAAAAAAATAAATATATCATAATTTAAAAAATAATTTTAATATTTAGATAAAAAAAATGAAAATAGGATTTATTGGATTAGGTAATGTTGGTGGCAAACTTGCCGATAGTTTGCTGAGAAATAAATTTGATATCACTGTTAAGGATTTAGATGCAAAATTAACAGAAAATTTCATAAAAAAAGGTGCAAAATCCACAAAATCTTCAAAAGAATTAGTTGAAAAAGTTGACTTAATAATCACTTGTCTGCCTTCGCCAAAAATATCTGCGGAAGTAATGGAATCAGAAAGTGGAATATTAAAAGGTATGTCGAAGAATAAAATTTGGCTTGAAATGAGTACAACAAGTGAATCTGAAGTAAAAAGACTTGGGAAATTAGTTAAAATTAAAGGAGGAATTCCCTTAGATTGTCCAGTTAGTGGTGGTTGCCATAGAGCAGCAACTGGAAATATAGCTATATTTGTTGGAGGGGATAGAAATACATTTGAAAAGATTTTACCTGTATTAAAATCAATGGGTAGGAAAATACTTCATACAGGTGAACTGGGTACCGCATCAATACTTAAGCTAATTACAAATTATCTTGCATCAGTTCATTTAGCTGCTCTTGGTGAAGCATGGACTATTGCAAAAAAATCTAATTTAGATTTAAACAAAACTTTTAAAGGGATATTGGCATCTTCAGGAAATTCATTCGTACATGAGACTGAAAGCCAAGTTATATTAAATGGCTCTTATAATATAAATTTTACTATGGATTTAGTTGAAAAAGATATGACATTATTTAATGAATTATCAAAAAAATTAAATACACCATTAGAAATTTCACCTTTCGTGTTAGATATTTTTAAAGATGCAAACAAAAAGTATGGATCAAGAGCGTGGTCATCTATGGTAGTAAAAAGACTTGAAGATAAATTTGGTATAAATTTTAGAGCTGCTGGATTTCCTGAAGAATTGATAGATAGTGAAAAAGAAGAAAAAGGATATGAAATTTAATTAAGTTATTATGTTAGATAAGCGAAATTTTTACATCAATGGAAAATGGATAAAACCTTCAAAATTAAATGACTTGGAGGTTATAAATCCATCAAATGAAGAACCTTTTGCTGTAATCTCTTTAGGAAGCAAAGAAGATACTAATATAGCAGTAAAAGCAGCAAAAAATGCTTTCGTTTCTTGGAAAGAGAAATCTAAAGAAGAAAGGATAAAACTTTTAGAAAAACTACTTAAAGTTTATAAAAAAAAATTTAATGTAATTGCTGACGCAATGTCGCTTGAAATGGGAGCGCCAATTGATTATGCGATTTCTACACATGCTTCTTCTGGTCAATCACATTTAGAAGATTTTATATTACGATTAAAAAATTTTAATTTTGAAAAAAATTTTGAGTCAAAATCAAATAACCAAATAAGCTATGAACCAATTGGAGTGTGTGGCTTGATTACTCCATGGAACTGGCCAATTAATCAAATAGCGTTAAAAGTTATTCCTGCTCTTGCAACAGGCTGTACGATGATACTAAAACCTTCAGAGATTGCACCAATTTCAGCAATGATATTTGCTGAAATGATAGATGAAGCTGGTTTTCCTGACGGAGTATTTAATTTAGTGAATGGTGATGGAAATGGAGTTGGAACAGATATTTCTAGTCATCCAGATATTGATATGATTTCTTTTACAGGCTCAACAAGGGCTGGAAAATTAATCTCAAAAAATGCATCTGATACAGTTAAAAGAGTTTGTTTAGAATTGGGAGGTAAAGGCGGTAATATTGTTTTTGCAGATTCTTATCCTAATGCAGTAAGAGATGGTATTAGAAACGTAATGAGTAATTCTGGACAATCTTGCGATGCACCTACAAGAATGCTTGTTGAAAAATCAATTTATGAAAGAGCTGTAAAAGAAGCTGTAGAAGAAGCAAATAATATAAAAGTAGATTTAGCTTCAAAAAAAGGTGATCATATAGGACCTGTGGTTTCAAAAGTACAATACGAAAAAATTATTAATTTAATTAAAAATGGAATTAATGAAGGCGCAACATTAGCCGCAGGAGGACCTGATCTTCCTGAGGGTTTAAGTAAAGGATATTTTATTAAACCTACAATATTTACTGATGTCACAAACGATATGCAGATAGCAAAAAAAGAAATTTTTGGACCTGTTCTTTCGATAATTCCATTTGAAACAGAAAAGGAAGCAATAACTATAACTAATGATACAGAGTATGGACTTGGAAATTATTTACAAACAGAAGATAAAGAAAAAGCAAAAAGAGTTGCTAAAGAATTAAGGTCAGGAATTGTTTATATAAATGGAAAAGCTGCTGACTCTGGCACACCTTTTGGTGGATATAGACAATCAGGGAATGGTCGTGAAGGTGGAACATGGGGTCTAGAAGAATACCTTGAAGTTAAAACAATAACGGGCTGGAAATAAACTATTTCTTTAAAAAATTCAACCTACCTATAATTTCATCTCTATCCATATAATAACCTTGTAAATGTCTATTTCCTGAATTTGGATTATAAGCAGTTCTTCCGTGTAAAAGTCTTCTATTATTAAATGAAAAAATATCCCCTGGTTCTAATCGAAATTTAATTTGAAAATTATCATCATGTAACAGATTTCCAAATCTGTGATGAGCCTTATAAACTTTTTCCATAATATCAGGATTGCAATCTAAAGCATCCATGGTGGCTACACTAAATCTTATATCATTGTAATCACCATCCTTAGTTAAACTTATTGCTGGAGCATAAAAACTTCTATGTAATTCTTGAGTATAATCTTTATCTCTAAATTTAAGATGAACATTCACCAAGGTTTCAAAAATTTCTTTTTCATTATTTTTTAAATAATCAGCAACAGCAAAACCGTCTACTGCCGAAGAATCTCCTCCTTCTGTAGAATTAATTAAACAATGAAGAAACTGATAACCAGGAGGATTTTCAAACCATGGTAAGTCCATATGATTCCTAAGCTCATGAGCGGTATAAGCTGAATTGTTTGGCTTTGGAACATTTATAACTTCAAAAGGTGTTTTAAAAAAAGTTTCTCTAGTGTGGCTTATTCTGTTTAATACTGGGAATGCAGATTGTTTTTGGATAGGGGCATTTTTAACTATTGCTATTCCTTTATAATGCAATAACTCTAGCCATTTAATCAGTCCTTCTTTGGAATTTAAAATTTCGTCATGTTCTATATTTATTGAGTTTATGTTTTTTGCAAGTGAGCTGTCCCATAATTGATAAGGAGAAACATATTTTTTTTTATTTTTTATTGTATAACAATTTTCTCTTAGCCAATTTGGATCATAATAGCTCGTATGTTTTCCTTCGCTCCATTCAATTTCAAGTTTTCCATCAGAGTTAATATTGTATTTTTTTGGATTTATATTTTGAGAAGCTTTGAGAATATTATACATTCTGTGTCTTGAATCTTTGTCATGAGCTGTTGGGCAATTATCTCTTAACCACAAATAATTAAATTTACTCTCTTCGCCATCACTCCAAATAATTTTTAAATAACTGCTATTTTTTTCTAGCTTTAGAATTGATGCCATAAGAAGATCGTAATTATATTCAAATATATTTGCAATGCAATTTATAGTTGTACAAATTGTTCATACTCTTAGGCATTATTTTGCAAGCTTTACAATAAAGACTTCTAACTGCTACAAAGGTTAAAGAATGTCTAAGATTGAAATAAATAATGTTTATAAAATTTTTGGCAGTAATCCTAAATCTATACTGCCTATGGTTAAAGATGGAGCAACGAAAGATGAAATCTTAGAAAAAACTGGACATACAGTTGGACTTGATGATGTTTCTCTTAAAATAGAAGAAGGTGAAACTTTTGTTTGTATGGGTTTATCTGGTTCAGGAAAGTCAACTTTGATTAGACATCTAAACAGGCTTATTGACCCAACAGAAGGTGAAATTTTAGTTGAGGGTACAAATGTAATGTCTCTAGATACTAAAAAGCTAATTGATTTTAGAAGACATAAAATGAGCATGGTGTTTCAAAGGTTTGGGTTATTTCCTCACAAAACTGTAATTCAAAATGTTAGCTATGGATTGGAAATGCAAGGCAAATCTGATGATGAAAAAAATAAAATTGCAATGGAAAAAATAGAATCTGTTGGTCTAACTGGTTTTGAAAATCAATATCCAAATCAATTATCTGGAGGTATGCAGCAAAGAGTTGGTTTAGCAAGAGCATTGGCCACCAATACTGATATCATGTTAATGGATGAAGCTTTTTCAGCATTAGACCCATTAATTAGAAGTGATATGCAAAAACAATTAATAGACCTTCAATCGGAACTAAAAAAAACAATAGTATTTATTACCCATGATTTAGATGAATCACTTAGATTAGGAGATCATATAGGAATATTAAATGCAGGAAAACTAGTTCAAGTTGGAACCCCGGTAGATATTGTAATGAATCCAGCTGATGATTATGTTGAAGCTTTCGTTAAAGATGTAAACAGAGCAAAAGTAATTAAGGCAAAAATCATTATGAAGCCTGCAACTCAAGCGAATGGGATCGATAAAAATAATTTAATTAAAGTTCATGAGGATCAATTTATTGAAGAGTTTTTACCCCAGGTAGTATGTACAAATGCTAATTGTGAAGTTGTTGATAAAAAAGGAAATGTAAAAGGATATATTACCAACTCAGAGCTTCAAAAATCTTTAACAAAATCTTAGCAATATTTTTTATTTTTGAGATTACTTGTGTTTAACAAGTTTAAGTTTTTTTCTTGTTTCCTCTGGTGTCATTATTTCAAAACCAAGATCATTCACAATGTTAATTGCTTTTTCAACTAATTGTGGATTTGTTGCCAATTTTCCTTTTGATAAATATAAATTATCTTCAAGTCCAACTCTAGGATTTCCTCCCATTTCTACAGTCTTAGCAACAAAAGGCATTTCATTTTTAGAAATTGCAAAACCTGACCAAATGGCCTCTTTTGGCATTATATCTTTCATTGCTTGCATTGCTAAAGTTGTTGCTGGAGCTCCCCAGGGAATACCTAGACACATTTGAAACATTGGAGGATTGCTTAATAACCCTTCTTTATATAATTGTGCACCAAACCACATATTTCCAAGGTCAAAAGCTTCTATTTCTGGTTTAACTTTAATTTCTTTTAATCTTTTTGCTGCAGTTCTTAAATCATTAGGTGTATTAACTACAATTTGGGTTGTGTCTCCAAAGTTCAATGTTCCACAATCCAATGTGCAGATTTCTGGTAAAAATTCTTCTGCATTTGCAATTCTTTCCATTATATTAGCCATATCTGTCATAGGGCCAAACTCAAGTGGATTTTTTCCTTGTCCAATATCTAGATCGCCTCCCATTCCAGTTGTAAGATTCAAAATAACATCTGTTTCACTAGAACGAATTCTATCAACAACTTCCTTATATAACTCCAGCCTTCTACTGGGTTTTCCATCATCTTCTCGAACATGAATGTGTGCTATAGCAGCTCCCGCTTTAGCTGATTCAATTGCTGCCTTGGCTATTTGTTCAGGTGTAATGGGCAAATCAGGATGTTTTTTTGCGGTATCTCCTGATCCAGTGACAGCACAGGATACGAATACTTTATTGTTCATTCTACTTAATAGATTTATACTATGATAAAAAGTCTTAAGGAAGAACAAATGTCAGTACATGTTACAACAAAAAAAATTATCAAAGAATGGACAGACTATAATGATCATATGAATATGGCTTATTATGTTTTAATCTTTGATTTGGCTTGGGAGGTTATTTTAGAAAAGTTTAAAATGGGCGAGCACTCGGCCAAAACAACCAAGAAAAGCACTATGGTTGTAGAAACACATACAACTTATGATAATGAAGTAAAACAAGGCGAGGAAGTAGATATTGTTTTAACTTATTTTGATCATGATAAAAAAAGGTTACATTTTAGACTTGAAATGCATGAAAAAAAAACAAAAAAGTTATCTGCAACAATTGAAATGCTTTCTTTATATATAGATTTAAACAAAAGGAAAGTTGCTGAGTTTGAAAATGAAAAAATTAAAATTATGGATGATTTTATAAGTCAAAATAAATCAAAATTTGTCAAAAACAACCTTGTCATGGAAGGGAAACTTAAAAAATAATTTTAGTTATATGAAAAATACTATTGTAAATAGTTGGAATGAGTGGGATCCATTAAAGCATGTTATTGTTGGTAGGGCTGACAATTGTTGTATACCCGCACCTGAGCCGGCAGTAGATGTAAAAATTCCACCAGACTCCGTCATGAAAGGAAAGCACGGCAGAAGAACTCAAGATTCTATAGATAAAGCAAACGAACTTTTAGATAAATTTGTAAAAACATTAGAGTGCAGAGATATAAGAGTTGATAGACCTACTCCTTTAAAATTTGATGAAAAAATTTCAACTCCAGACTGGAAAGCCGAGCACATGTTTGGCTGTATGCCGTCGAGAGATGTAATTATCACCGTTGGAAAGGAAATGTTAGAAGCAACTATGAGCTTTCGATGCCGATGGTTTGAATATTTAGCTTATAGACCATTGATACAGCAATACTTTATGGAAGATCCAGGTATGAAACATGAGTCTGCTCCTAAACCTAGATTGACAGATAAAGATTATCATAAAAATTATTTGTCTGATAAAGTAAGTATTGAACAACGACTGGAATGGGCTGAAAAAAAATATTTTGTAACAACTGAAGAAGAGCCTCTTTTTGATGCAGCGGATATTTTAAGATTTGGTAAAGACTTAATTGTTCAACATGGTTTTACAACAAATTTAAAAGGTATAGACTGGTTAAAAAGACATTTTCCTGATCATCGTGTTCATACTGTAAATTTTCCAGGAGACCCTTACCCTATTCATATAGATGCAACCTTTACGCCAATTAAACCTGGTCTAATTTTAAATAACCCACAAAGAAAACTTCCTAAAGAACAGAGAAAACTTTTTGAGGATAACGGTTGGGAAATTGTTTATGCGGCACAACCAGCACATAACTCTCCCCCTCCTCTAACTTATTATTCAATATGGTTATCAATGAATATTTTAGTTTTAGATCCTAAAACAGTATGCGTAGAAAAAAGTGAAGTATATCAAGCTGAGCAGTTGGATAAACTTGGCATGGAAGTTTTACCTGTAGATTTTCGAGAAGCTTATGGCTTTGGTGGAAGTTTGCATTGTAGCACAACAGATGTTTATAGAGAGGGAAAAATGGAAGATTACTTTCCTAAACAATAGCTAGGAGACCTCTAAGATAAATGAAAAAAAATTTTATTCCTACTATTAATATTTCTTCAATATTAAAAAATGGTTTTGAAACTCCAAAATCACTTAAAACAATAAAAAAAATTAAAAAAGCCTGTGTTGATATAGGTTTTTTTCAAGTAACTGGACATGGGGTCAGCCAAAAAAAAATTAGGAATGTTTGTAATGTTGGTAATAAATTTTTTAACTTAACGGAAGAAAATAAAAAAAAACTTTCTCCTAAGAAATGGAATATAAAAAATACAAATGTTTATAGAGGGTATTTCCCAAGCGATGTTAACGGAAAAGAAGGTTTAGATATTGGAGATTTGAAAGTTACAAAAAATTATGCAAAAAAAATTAAAAATCAATATATAGAGTATTTAGGTCTTAATAAATCTATAGATAAGAAATCTATAAAAATTTTATCAGATTATTTTGATCAGATTTTTAATTTAGGTGACTCTCTTTTTAAAAGTATAATTAAATTGTATAATAAGGATATTGATAGCTCTAACAAAGTATTTTCAAGATTAAAAACATTGAGTACTCTGAGATTTAATTATTATCCTAATCAAACAAAGCCTGTTGAATTTTCAAAACAAGACAAGGTAGCGCTTGGATGTGAAACGCACGTAGATAGTGGAATCTTTACTATTCTTTACCAAGATAGAAAAGGTGGATTACAAGTACAAAATAGAAAAAACAAAAAATGGTATGATGTTCCTTTTAATAAAAAAGCTTTAGTTGTAAATACAGGTCGAGCTCTAGAATTCTTAACGAGAGGAAAGTTTAAAGCCACTAACCATAGAGTTTTGTGGAACAAAAAAGAAAGGATGTCTATTCCTTTCTTTTTCGAACCTTCTTACGATTTCAAAATGAGTAAATCTTTCCTAAATCATGCTAATTCAAAAAACGATGGTTTAATTTACGAAAAATTCCTTAATCAATCTTTAAAAAAATTCATTGAATATCAAAGATAAGAATACTAGTATTAATTTATAAAGCGGATACATAACTCGTCGTTATTTCCAATACGAAAGTGGGATAGGTCCTTTAAAATATTATTATTAAGGAACGTAAATGAAGTTTGGATACTTTTGTAATACTACGAACTGGAATAAAAAACCTTATTCACAAATATTAGAAGAAAGTAGAGAGATAGCAAAATACTGTGATGAAAATAATTGGAATTCAATATGGTATACCGAACATCATTTCAATCATGAGGGAATGGAATCATGCCCTAATCCATTGTTAATGTGTAGTGATACCGCTGCAAGAACAAAAAAAATAAGAATTGGTCAGGCCTGCAATGTAATAACTTTTCACAATCCTATAAGACTAGCAGAAGATATAGCAATGCTAGACCAAATGTCTAAAGGAAGAGTCGACGTTGGAATAGGAAGAGGCGTATATGGTAGAGAAGCGATAAACATGAACGTAGAAGCTGATCTTAAAGATCAAGCAAAAAATTTTAGACTATTTGCTGAAACATTAACAATAATGAAAAAAGCGTGGACAGAAAAATTTTTTAATTACGAAGGCGAATTTTATACTTATCCGACTCCAGGTTTTATTTGGCAGCATGATATGAGTCCTCCAAGTGAAGAGTTTGTTGATACAAAAACAAACGAAATAAAAAAAATTAGTATAGTACCTAAACCATTTCAAAAACCTCATCCACCTATTTGGCAAGTTGTTGATGGAGAAAGATCTATACAATGGGCGGCTTTAAATGGCTTAAATACAATTATGTGGATCCCGACTGTTAAAGCTTTAAAAAAAAGATTTGAAATTTACCAAGATGCAAAATCAAAAGCAGAAAATAAAAATGTGCCTTTGGGAGAAGGTATTAGTCTTGTTAGAGACATGTTTGTAGCTGAAACAATGGAAGAAGCTGAAAAACTTGCAGGAGAACATATTATTAATTATATGAAGTGGGTTTGTCATTGGAGAGGACTGGGAAATCATATGGATCCAGAAGAAAAATTACCAGAAACAAAAAATAAATTAGATCTTTTAAACTATGACTTTTTACATAAAAGAAATTTGCTTTTTGGAACTCCTGATTACGTTGTAAGCAAAATAAAAGAGCTTCAATCGGAATTAAATCTACAAAATCTTCAAGTTTGGTCAAACTTTCCTGGAATTAATCATCAAGCTTGTATGAGAAGTATCAAATTGTTTAATGATGAAGTAATTCCTAAAATAAACAATAATAAATCTAATATTCAAAGAGCAAGTTAATGGAATTGAAATTAAGAAAATTAGTAAAATTCGTAGATAAAACTTTTATAGAGGGTGGAAAAAAGGCTAAGGAACCAGTTATATTAGTATCTGTAGCTGCAGTAATTGAAAACCCATGGGCTGGAAAAGGATTTGTAGAAAATTTAAAACCAGAAATACTAGATCTTGCACCAAAAATAGGAAATTTATTGGTTCCAGAACTTATAAATGAAATTGGGTCAGGTGATAAAATATTAGCTTACGGCAAAGCGGCAATGGTAGGTTTGAATGGTGAAATTGAACATGCTTCAGCTTTTATTCATACCCTAAGATTTGGGAATAAATTTAGAGATGCGGTTGGAGGCACTTCATATTTAAGTTTTACAAATACAAGAGGACCAGCAGGTTCTAAAATTGCATTACCAATGATGCATAAAACTGACGCTGGTCTTAGACCTTTTTATCTTACACATGAATTTACTGTTCACGACGCACCTAATGAAAATGAGATATTGATTGCTATAGGTGGCGCACCCACAGGTAGAGCTCATGCAAGAACTGGCGATAGATACCAAGATATGAAAGAAATGGGTATAAAAGAAGTAAAATAATATTTATGCCTAAAACATCTGAAAAATTTGAAACTAATTATTTTTTAAAAAAAACAAACGACAGAACCCCTCTATTATTTATCCATGGAGTTGGTTTGAATAAAGAAATTTGGCAGCCTCAGATTGATTTTTTTAAAGAAGAAAACATTATAACTTACGATTTAATTGGGCATGGAGAAACTCCTTTAAAAAAAAATCAACTCAATTTTCAAGATTTTACTAAGCAATTAATTAATCTAGTAGATGAATTAGAAGTAAAAAAAATTCATTTAATTGGTTTTTCAATAGGAGCTCTTATAGCTAGACATTTTGCATCTGAACATGGAGATAGGTTAAGTTCTCTAAATTTACACGCATCAATTTATAAAAGATCAAACGAACAAAAAAGAGTCGTAGAAAATAGATATGAGTTAATTAAATCTAACAGACCTGCTGCAAAAGACAGAGCCATAAGA